>JBDTZL010000037.1:0-16035 GCA_040005125.1 Ginsengibacter sp. | reverse complement strand
TTGGGGTGAGGCTTCAGTTATTGGTGTCGCCGGAGCCTTATTGGCTTTACGATATTTTAATAGAAAATATAAAAGAAGTAATTATATTTCTGAAAGAAATAATGAGTTGGATAAAAGCGCCGCTAAAAATTTAAAATCACCCCTGGTAAGTTAGTTCCCTCTCGGCAGGAGAGGGGTTGGGGTGAGGCTTCAGTTATTGGTGTCGCCGGAGCCTTATTGGCTTTACGATATGCTGGCTTTACGATATTTTAATAGAAAATATAAAAGAAGTAATTATATTTTTGGAAATAAGGAATTGGAAAATATATCTTTAACAATTTAAAAGCTTCCCTGTTAGATAGTTCCCTCGCCAGGCCTGTTCTGAGCCAGTCGAAGAAGAGAGGGGTTGGGGCGAGGTTTATTGGCCATGGGCAGCATTGTATTGTATGAGCAAATCAGCTATAGTCATAGGAGCGGGAATTGTAGGGTTAGCAACCGCCCGCGCCCTTTCATTAAAGGGATTTGAAGTAACCGTTATTGAAAGATCCGGCAAAGCCGTGGGAGCATCTGTAAGAAATTTTGGAATGATATGGCCAATTGGCCAACCCGACGGAATGCTGTATAACCGTGCCATTCGCAGCAGGAATGTATGGAAAGAAATTGCTGGAAAGGCAGGTTTTTGGCACCACGAATGTGGCAGCCTGCACCTGGCCTATCAGGAAGACGAATGGCAGGTATTGCAGGAATTGGATGAAGCATTCAACAAAATGGACCGCCAGGTCTTCTTATTAACCAAACAGGAAATTACCGCAAAAATAAATGGCGTCAATCCACAAAATTTAATTGGCGGATTGTTTAGCCCGGTTGAAATGATCATTGATCCGAGGGAAGCCATCGCTCAATTACCGGTATACCTGTCAGAAAGGCACCGGGTGCATTTTGTGTGGAATAAAACTGTGAATGCGGTTGAAAAAAATAAGGTTTGGATGGGAGAGGAGTTTATGCAGGCAGATATTATTTGTATTTGTTCCGGGGCTGATTTTGAAACACTATTTCCTGAAAAATTTGCTGATCTTAAAATAAACAAATGCAAACTCCAGATGATGCGGTTTGTAAGCGCTGATAATGATTTTAAAATAGGTACCTCATTGTGCGGAGGTTTATCATTGATTCATTATAGCAGCTTCAAGGCCGCTCCCTCACTGCCAATGTTAAAAGAAAGGTATCAAAGAGAAATGAGCCACTACCTCGACCTGGGCATTCATGTAATGGTATCTCAAAACGGGAAGGGAGAGCTTACTGTAGGTGATTCTCATGAATACGGGTTAACCTTTGCTCCCTTTGATGAATCGCACATTAATGATCTTATTATTACTTACCTCAAAACATTTGCTCAAGCCGCCAACTGGCGTATGATTCAATCATGGCACGGTGTTTATCCCAAAATGACCAATGATAAAACGGGCATCTCTTTGAAGGTAGAAGAAGGTGTATATATCGTCAACGGCATTGGCGGAGCCGGCATGACTTTATCTTTTGGCTTTGCCGAAGAAGTTGTGGAATCAATCTAATAGTGGTCAGTGGTCAGTGGTCAGTGGTCAGTGGTGTAAAATATAAATACATTAGCTTGTTTTATCAAATAGAATTCCTAACAATTTATTTATTGCAATGTTGATAATTCCGGGGTTAAACCTTATTATAAGACAATACTTTCTTATACATTTATTAAATGGGAGATGAATACATTACGTTACAAACCATTTTTAATATCGTCAAAAATGATCCCAATCCTGAAACCTATTTATGCAGTGCAAGGGAAATTATTCTCCGGCAATTGAATGAATGGGATACTATTCAGCATCATTTGAAAATATTGGCAGATAAAGGGTTTGTTATTGTAAAACAACTTGATAAGATTGCTATTTGCATAACAGCCAGTGGGATTGAAAAAATTAAATCCCATACCCGTTCCGGTGATCCCGTACCGGGTTTATATATGAGCGATTCCAGGTAATATAATAAATACAACGTGATTTTATAAATTAGAATTATTACGAAATGATTGGTGCCTCAACAATCATTGCAACAGGTTCACTCGTCCAGGTGATATATTGAGTTACCAGCAACCTGATCAACACTTCATCTTTAATAATAATGCCGGCAATAACCGATTGTTACTTTAAGAACGGCAGGTGTCCTAATACGATTATAATTCTTGTTAAGAACCATATATCCATTTTAATAAATACTTTTATTGAAAATTAGTGATGACCTTCCTGATTATTTTTCTTTGTATCGTTAGCCTTGTCTTGCTGATTTCATGGGGGCGCATTCACCCTTTCCTTGCCTTTTTAGCAGTATCTATTATTGCCGGGGTTTTACTTGGTATACCACTTAATAAGGTTATGGAATCGGTGCAAAAAGGAATAGGGGATACCTTAGGCCAATTGGCTATGATTATTGCCCTCGGTGCCATGCTGGGCAAACTTGTGGCTGAAAGCGGCGCAGCTCAGAAGATAGCCTCGGTAATGATGAAGGCATTTGGTGAAAAATATATTCAATGGGCACTAATGGTCACCGGATTTATAATAGGTATACCCCTGTTCTATGGTGTTGGGTTTGTATTAATGGTTCCATTGATCTTTTCAGTAGCTTATCAGTATAAATTGCCCGCAGTGTATATTGGATTGCCTTTGCTCGCTGCGTTGTCTGTTACTTTCGGTTTTCTTCCGCCACACCCGGCACCTACTAATTTGGTCGTACAATTTCACGCTAATATGGGAATTACATTATTATATGGCCTCATCATTTCCATACCAGCTATAATTATTGCAGGCCCTTTATATTCCAGGGCATTAAAAAATATACATTCGGCTCCATTAGAAACATTTCATGTAGCTCCGTTACCTGCCGACCGATTACCCGGTTCCGGCAGCAGCTTCCTCTCAGCATTATTGCCCGTTATTCTTCTTATGGCGACTACTATTATTCCTTATTTTGTAACGCTGCCGTCGTCAATAAAACCAATTGTTTCTTTTTTCAGCGAACCCGCAATTGTAATGTTGATCGCACTTGTTGTTGCAACTTATACCCTGGGTACCCAACAGGGGAAAACTATTAAAGATATTATGTCTCTGTATGAAGATGCGGTAAAAGATATTGCTATGATATTATTGATAATCGGAAGCGCAGGCGCCCTAAAGCAGGTGCTTATCGATAGCGGTGTAAGTGAACAGATTGCTTTGCAGCTAAATGGGATACATATACAACCGCTGCTTCTTGGATGGGTCATAGCAGCCATTATAAGAGTTTGTGTAGGATCGGCTACAGTAGCAGGTTTAACCACAGCGGGCATTATTGCTCCATTAATAATTCCCACACATGCCAATCCTGATTTGATGGTATTAGCTATCGGAGCCGGGAGCCTTTTTTTTTCTCATGTAAACGATTCGGGGTTCTGGCTGTTCAAAGAATATTTTAACCTGAGCATAAAAGATACAATACGTTCATGGTCGGTAATGGAAACAATTATTTCGCTTGTTGGACTGGCCGGGGTGTTGCTTTTAAATCTTGTTGTATAATTAAACCAGTGCTTTTACGCGAATTACACGAATTATGCGAATTACACTAAGAAGCCGTTTAAAAATGATTTGTAAGATTTCTATAAAGTGGCCGGTGGGCACCACCGGACGCGGCGGAAAGCCGCGGTTGGTGTCCTTCACCAACCTGCCTACCGCGCAGGCAGGCCGCAATATGGTAAACGAAAATTTCATTTTTAATAATGACAACGTTTTTTTAATTCGATAGTTACCGGATCTTTTAATTCGTGAAATTCGTATATGAAATTCGTATTATCACTTAATAAATATTTACATGGAAAATTTCACTGCTGAACAATGTTTTGAGCAAACAGGGTTAACGCTTCCTCCTGCTCCCAAACCTTTAGGCGTTTACAAGCCGTTTCTTATTGATGGCAATCATTTGTATGTATCAGGGCATGGCCCCCTTATCGAAGATGGCAGTTTAATAAAGGGAAGAATAGGGGATACCATAGAGCCTGAGAAAGGAAAAGAAGCTGCCCTCCAGGTAGGGCTTACAATTCTCTCAACTATTAAAACCAATCTTGGCAGCCTCAATAAAGTAAAGCGGGTTATAAAGGTATTAGGCATGGTAAATTGCGTGCCCGATTTTGAAAAACATCCTTACATAATTAATGGGTGCAGTGAGCTTTTTAAAAAGGTATGGGGTGATGAAAATGGCGTGGGTGTAAGAAGCGCAGTAGGGATGGGCTCTTTGCCCGATAATATTCCTGTGGAAATCGAAGCGCTGTTTGAATTGTATTAATTAGTTGTTATGATAAAGGCAAAACATATAATAAGTGAACGGTACCATATCAAAAATATTGATAGCGTAGACTCACCGGCATTAATTATCTATCCCCAAAGAGTTGTGGAAAATATCAGCACATTAAAATCAATGATAGATGATGTTCAGAGATTGAGGCCACATGTCAAGACCCATAAGACAGAGGAGGCAACGTTGTTAATGATGCATTCCGGCATCAATAAATTTAAATGCGCCACGATAGCTGAAGCTGAGATGCTCGCAATGGTTAAAGCGCCTGACGTACTATTTGCTTATCAGCCGGTCGGCCCCAAGCTGCAACGTTTTATTGCATTGATAAAAAAATATCCCGCAACAAAATTCTCATGCCTGGTGGATAACCTGGTTTCAGTAAAAAGTATCGCTAAAGCCGGTGTTCAAAATGAGATAGTGATACCTGTATATATTGATTTAAATGCAGGCATGAACCGAACAGGGATTACGCCCGGCAATAAGGCAATTGCGTTATATCAAAACTGCGTAAATATAAAGGGGATACAACTTAAAGGGCTGCATGTATACGATGGCCACATCAGGGCGCAGGATATTCAACAGCGTACTATTGAGTGTGACAAGGCCTTCGAACAGGTAGAAGCCATGCATAAAAAACTGGTCGCTAAAGGTTTCGCTTCTCCCGTTATTATCGCGGGAGGTTCGCCTACTTTTCCCATTCATGCAAAAAGAAAAGATATTGAGTGTAGCCCGGGCACTTTTATTTACTGGGATAAGGGCTATCATGATTTATGTGCCGAACAACATTTTGCATTTGCAGCATTGGTTATTTCCCGTATTATTTCTTTACCTGGTGAAACAAAAATATGTTTGGACCTCGGGCATAAATCTATCTCTGCAGAGAATGAATTGCAGCGGCGTGTTTATTTTTTAAATGCCCCGGAATTACAATTTATAAGCCATAGCGAAGAGCATTTGGTGGCAGAAGCGGGTGCAGGCCATTCTTATAAAGTAGGTGATGTGTTATATGGAATACCATTTCATATTTGCCCTACCTCTGCATTATATGAGCGTGGACTGGTTGCAGAAAATAACGAAGTTAGCGGTGAATGGAAAATAGTTGCAAGAGATAGAAAGATCAATGTTTAGCATATCAATAATTTATTCTGTTTAATATGTTTATAATAGACGCCCATCTTGACCTTAGCATGAATGCCATGGAATGGAACCGTGACCTTAGAAAACCTGTTCATGAAATTAATGCCCGCGAAAAAAAATTAAATGATAAGCCCGGCAGGGGGAAAGCAACGGTATCGTTGCATGAATTGAGAAAAGGAAATATAGGGTTGGTAGTTGCTACACAAATTGCACGATATGTTGCGCCCGCTAACCCATTGCCGGGCTGGCATTCTGCAGAGCAGGCGTGGGCGCAAACCCAGGGCCAGGTTGCATGGTACAATGCAATGGAACTTGACGGCGAAATGATTCAGGTTAAGGATCTTGCATCTCTTGATAAACATGTATCTCGTTGGAACAATGAAAATGAAAAAAAACAAAAGCCCATTGGTTATATTTTAAGTCTCGAAGGCGCAGATTCTTTAATATCGGTTCATCATCTTGAAAGAGCGTGGCTTTACGGCCTGCGTGCCGTTGGGCCCGCTCATTATGGTCCGGGGCGTTATGCCAATGGTACAGATTCAACGGGTTTAATGGGAGCACAAGGGATTGCATTGCTTAAAGAAATGGAACGGCTCAATATCATTCTTGACGCCACACATTTATGTGATGATAGCTTCTGGCAGGCGCTTGATAATTTTAACGGGCACGTATGGGCAAGCCATAATAATGCGAGGGCTTTGGTGGGGCATAACCGCCAGTTTAGTGATGAGCAAATAAAAGCGTTGATTGAAAGAGGCGCTGTTATTGGCGGAGCGTTGGATGCATGGATGATGGTTCCCAACTGGAAAAGAGGAATATCATCACCCAAAGAAATGAATTGTAATCTTGAAACTCTCATTGATCACTTAGATCATATCTGCCAGCTTGCCGGCAATGCATTGCATGTAGGGATAGGTTCTGATCTTGATGGCGCTTTTGGCCGGGAGCAATGTCCCTATGACGTGGAAACAATTGCTGACTTGCAAAATTTTCCATCATTATTATACAACCGGGGCTATTCAAAAGAGGATGCTGAAAATATCATGCATAATAACTGGCTGCGTTTTTTAAGGAATGCATGGAAATGACATGTAATGTTTTTTTGAAAATCCACAAGAATATTTTTTAAGAAGATAAAAGAGAAATACAAACATTCGTATATATTTGAATGACGTGTCAAAAGCAAAATAGAAGAAGGTATGGTCATATAATGTTAAGGATAATCCTAAATAGCCACCGCTGACAAACCATTATGATGACGCAATTTCTAATAATTTAAAACTTTGTGAACAAATCTTTTGCAATATTCTTTTTTACTGCCATTATATTACCCGGCAGTTGTAACTATAAAGCTGTTCCGGTAAAAGAAATGGACGGGGGTAGATTCTACCAATTCGTTTCTTCTTCTCCAAAAAAAAGGTCTGGAATGAGATTACTGATATGCTTACAGAACAAAAACTTGCTATTAAAACCAGTAACAAAGACAGTGGTTTCATTACTACGGAATTGCTTCTTTTCTAAATTCATGCACATGGAAAAATAAAGATCGGGGTTTGGAAAATCCTAACGCATTAGTTGTTTGTAATATGGACGTGGTAGCTTTTATATCGACATCTCCTGTAAAGCCGGATGCCATAACAGGGCAGTGGCTCGTTTTGTTAAAGCTGAACCCGGCAAAACCATTGTGTATATAAAACTTGTAAATGCGGCAGGAAAAGTAGTGATAGAAAATTCAGATCCTTTGCCGGCAGAGCAGGTTTCTGTAGAGACACATAAGTTAAGAGTGGAAAGCAATGGCGTATTTGAAAAAGAAATGGAAAAGGCGGTAAATAAATAATACTATACATTTTTGTTTAGTTTTAGCAAAGACCGGAATGTTTACATAGAAGTTAAACCGAAGATTAGCAGAAAAAAGAAAATTGCGGTCAATCTGCCGCTGCCAAAATTTGGAAAAGTAGTTATTTTAAAACAATACACATATATTGGACAAATTACCTGCATACATTAGTTTGGTTTTTGCACTAACAACATTTGCAACAGTCTGGCTTTTTTACCTAGCAACTAAAAGCTCAACGATAACTCTCGTTATTTTAATGCTTTGGCTGATTGTACAAACTGTAATCGGGCTTTCGGGCTTTTACACGATTACAGATACATTGCCTCCAAGGTTTTTAATTCTGATTTTGCCACCCTTACTTTTTATTATTGCTCTTTTTGTAACTTCCAAAGGCAGGAAATACATTGATAGTCTGGATGCGACATCCCTTACTATCTTACACATCATCAGGATACCTGTTGAGCTTGTTTTATTTTGGCTATTTATTCATAAGGCCGTTCCAAAACTGCTGACTTTTGAAGGAAGAAATTTTGATATTTTATCAGGGCTTACAGCCCCGTTGATTTTTTATTTTGGATTTATCAGGAAGCAGGTTGGCAAAAAAATAATATTGGTTTGGAACATCATCTGCCTTGGGCTCCTGTTTAATATCGTTGCTATTGCAGTTCTGTCTGCACCATTTCCATTTCAAAGGCTTGCTTTTGACCAACCGAATATTGCAGTTCTTTATTTTCCTTTTATTTGGTTGCCTTGTTGTGTGGTTCCATTGGTTTTGCTTTCCCACCTGGCAACAATAAGACAATTGCTCTACAGGCAAAAAGAATAACTTCCAGTAAAATATTTTAAGGAAGTATTTGCCAGTTAAATAAATTTGTACAATGTTATTAATGTGTCACATTTAATTGTACACCGGTGTGTACGGTCAGGTTACCTGCAGATGGTTGTATGGTTAATGAATAGCAGCTTGCATTGGCGGTTACACTCACCACATGCTGTACAATCACCTCAACACCTGCCGAGGGCACTACTCCACCGAGCCAGGTAGATGTACTGTTCCAGGCACCGTTGGCCTTTGTTACATAAGGGCCCGCTATTTTAAAATTGTTATTGGATATATCAAAAAAGAGATTGTTATCGGCCAGGATCCGTATACGCGCTGTGCTCGTTGCTGTAGCCGGTATTATAACCTTCTGTGATCCATCGTTAGGTGTATTGGCCAGCAATGTAAGGGGATACGTATTTCCTCCGTCAGTGGATAGCTGAATAGTTACGGTAGCGCAACTAACAGGCGCCGCTGCTGTACCAGCCGGATTCCAGGTAACGGTTTGGGCGGTGTTGGTGCCCCATATTTCGCCACCATCAGGTGCAGTTATTATAAAAGGGCCTGCGCCGGTAACTGTATTGACCTGGAAAATATTGGTAAAACCAGCCTGGCAGCCATTACCTCCCGAAACAACTCCGCCTCCACCGGCGCGATTATCCCTTACCGTTAGTCTGAACTTAATGGCTCTTGCAACAGAGGGTAATGTTTCACCTTTTAACCCACCCATAGTGGCAGAAGGGTTTGCCGGGTAGCCTGCCAATATCACTGCCATATCCGGAAAAGTCCTGCTACCGGTTGTTTTTGGAACACGGGCTTTAAACATAGGATCTATAGTAGTTGCTCCTCCGCTGTTCCATGCCCCTTCATTACCAAGATCCCATTCCTCCCAGCTATAAGTTACTGCATCACCATCTGCATCTGTTGCAGCACCTGTTAATGTAAAAGGAGTTCCTGTTGGAATACTTATCCCGTTATTGTTCATCGCAGTGATCTGTGGCAAAGTATTTCCTGTGGCAATGACGGCTTTACAGGTAGCGCCCGATTGCAAATAATTACTGATCTCATCAAAACTGATTGCATGAAAATAAGGATCACTGTTGGGTTGTATATTATCGGTTCCGCAGATACCCGCATAGGCCATAATAGTAGTTCCGCTACCTGGCTCATAAGCTGTAGGCCCGTTTCGGTTACCGCCTCCACAATTATCCGTAACACTATTAAAAGGATGATTGGCACCAAATTCGTGACCCATTTCGTGTGCCACAAAATCAATATCATATCCGTCGCCGGTAGGGTTAGATGATCCTGTAACTCCTTCTGCCTTGAATCCTGCAGTACAAACAACGCCTACCTCTGCAAGTCCTCCGCCTCCTGTACTGAAAGTATGCCCGATGTCATAATTGGCGGTACCTATTGCAGAATCAATCACTTTTTGGCTTTCATTAACGAGTGTATTTCCATTATCATTACCCGTAAAAGGATCGGTAGCAACGTTGGTAAAAATTATATTATTTTCTGTTGCAATCAATACCAATCTTACGGAGACTTCTTTTTCATATACACCATTCACCCTGTTGACAGTAGTAACAATTTTTGCCAGCGTTTGTGCCACCGTTGGATTGCTTAAGCCTGTTGCTGCAATGGCATATTGGTAGGTACATGCCACAGCCAGCCGGTAACTGTAAAGTTGTGTGCCCCTGCATTGCCCGGCCAAAATATTATCTGTTGCAGCAAGCCTGTTAGTGTTTGGGCCCGCATTTTTTGGTTCCAGTTCTATGTACAGATCGTTTTTTTTTAAATCTGCCTTAAAATATGAGATATAGTTAGAGGTAGTACGCTGGTCATAAGGATCGATAAAAACAGATCCGGTAACCGGTGATAATATCATGGCATGAAACCCAAATTCTGTCCAGTCAATTTTAATGGTTGCGGTACGATCGGTAATGCCCTGGCCTGTGTACGATTTTATATCCGGGAACTTAGTCGCCAGCTCAGGCGCCATAGCTGAACTTCCCCAGATATTGAATTTCGCAGTATCGCCTTTTGGCATAGGAATTTCCAGGACAACCTTGTCCTGTTTTTTATCATTGCTTTCCACAGGAACTTTTTGTAGAAATTGTAACAGTGCCGTTTTATCTAAACTAACTGTTCTGTAGACTGATGGAATAATAACTCTTTTTTGCGCGCCATTTTTAAAAGCGCTTTCAGGCGCATCGGTAAAAAAACGTTGCTGCGCATAATCCCTTGTCCCGGCTATCATTAAGAAAACTAATAGCATTTCTTTCTTAGTGGCCAGGTATTTCATGAGGTTGGAATTGAAATTAGCTGCAATAAAATATTACTGCGCAATGTAAACACAATTTAATCAAAGTATGGCATTAATAAACCTGCTGCTTCTGTTGTCTTATTCATATCCCATAAAATAACCTCACCTATTACTATTAGGTGTCATAAAATGTTTTAAATGGGAGCATCTTATTAATATCTTCCTGAATATGAAAATACCGAAGCAGCCGGTAATCGCACGGGTTGGCAGTTCAATAATTTTGTATGTTGCTCAATGATGATGAAAAGCAGGCATATAAGAAATCCACTCTTTGCAGAGTGGCCTTGCCTTAACACTTTTGAATCAAATTCAATATTCTGATACAATAACTCAAATTCAATTGATTTATTGTACTGTATTTATTGATGAGCAACCGGGCAACAAGTGAACTACGAACTTTGAACCCTGAACTTTGAACCGTATCTTTGCACTAAAACTCCTGAAATTCCCACCTCTATATAAAAAGATACAATCTTTTTCTGCAAAATTATTTTGGAAAGAAATATTGGCAGCGTTAATGATATTACTTGCATTTATTTTTTTTAGAAGTGAACGAAAAGAACTGGAGGAAATAATTCCCAACATTGAAAATGCTGATCCACGCTGGCTTATTACCGGCGTAGCAGTGACTTTTCTTTACATATTTCTGCAAAGCGGTATGTATGTAAGCAGCTTTTCTTCTATAGGCCTCTCCTTAAAATGGCTTGATGCCATTGAGCTTTTTTTGAAAAGAAATTTTTTGAGTATTTTTTTGCCTGCGGGAGGGGTAAGTGCATTAGCTTATACGCCATCTCAATTAAGAAACAGGGGATTTAACAAAACACAGATACACCAGGCAAGCGGATTGTATGCCTTCGCAGGATTGTTCACGGTTTTCCTGGTTGGCTTCCCCGTAATCATCCTCTTTGCCTTATCAGCAAATCATCATTTACAAAGCGCATGGCTCGGTTTAATAATGGTTGTTTTTACATTGGCCGGGATCGCCTGGATTGCGAGGTCTCTTAAAGTGAAAGGAAAATTATACCGGTTTATTGAAAATAAATTTCCACGTATTGTTCCTTCAATAGATGAGCTTTTTGCAGCTAATGTCAATAACAAAAAATACACCGGCAGTATTTTATTTTCAACAGGTGTGGAGTTTAGCGGGATGTTTCACATTTTTATTGCAATGCTGGCATTGGGCCTGCCTGCGTCATTCACTGTTGCGGCAATTGCTTATATCGTTTCTGTATTATTAATGATCTCCTCACCTTTTTTACGTGGCCTTGGTGCGGTAGAAATATCATTAGTGTATATATTGGAAATGTATGGTTACTCAACCGTTCAGGCATTATCCATAACAGTTTTATACAGGCTGTTTGAATTCTGGCTTCCCATGATTTTTGGAATGCTGGCATTTGCGTGGAGAGGGAGAAATTTATTTATCAGGATAGTTCCGGCGTTGCTTATTTTCATCCTGGGATTAATAAATATTATTTCAGTTGTCACCCCACCTTTACGCCTGCGCCTGAAATTAACACGGGAGTTTCTTCCGCTGGAAGCTATCAGTGCATCGAATGTATTGGTGTTGTTTGCGGGATTGGTATTGTTGATTACATCTGCATTTATGTTTAAGGGATTAAAAAATGCATGGCGATTAGCGCTTTTGCTTTCTGTTTTGTCACTAGTCGGCAATCTTACAAAAGCATGGGATTATGAAGAAGCCACTTTTGCAGGCGTAATAATTATCTTATTATTATTAAGCCGAAGTCAATACAGGGTGCGGAGCAGCCTTAGGTGGATACGCCTTGGCTTATTATCTGTAGCGATCATTTTTTTATCAATATTAATCTTTGGATTTTTTAGTTTTTATTTTATTGATGTTAAACATTTCGGTATTGACTTTACGTGGCGGCAATCACTGGTGTATACTATCGAAAGTTTTTTATTGGCCGGGCGCAAACCATTACACCCTCTTACACCTTTTGGCCACCAGTTTATAGAGCTGATTCATTTGCTTGGTTTTGTAGCCTGGAGTTTTCTTTTATTTACACTCATAAAGCCATTTTTAAAAATAGAGCCTTCCAACGAATCAGGCCGAGAAAGGGCAAAATTTCTGTTGGCGCAATATGGAAACTCTTCCGTAGATTATTTTAAAATATACAGGGATAAACTTTTTTTCTTTTCCGACCTGCACGATGCTTTTGTATCATACCGTATCGCCAATGGCTTTGCCATTGTATTGGAAGAACCTGTATGTGCTGAGGAAAATAAAATGGAAGTGTTGGCAGAATTTTATAAACAGTGCAGCAAAATGGGATTAAGGACTGCTTTTTACCGGGTAGATGAAAACAGCATCCTGTGGTTCAACCAGTTAAGGAAACAAAAAATGATTATTGGCCAGGAAGCTATACTGGATGCAGAAAAATTTACATTGGAAGGAAAGGATAAAAAGTCATTGCGCAACGCATTGAACAGCCTCCAGAAAAAAGGTTTTATAACGTCAGTTCATAAGGCGCCTCTTGAAAATGATCTTGTAATGAAACTTAAAAAAATTTCAGATGAATGGTTATATGCTTTTGATAAAGAGGAACAGGTTTTTTCACAGGGAATGTTTGATCCAAAAGAAATAATGCACCAGGATGTTATTGCCATTGCTGATGCTGAAGGAAATATTTCGGCATTTCTAAATATTATACCTGATTATTCACCCGAAGAATGTACCTACGATCTCATTAGGAAAACTATTGATGCACCAGGCGGATGCATGGACGCACTCATCATTAAAATGATGGAGTACGCAAAAGACAATAAACGACAGTATATAAATCTCGGGCTTGTGCCGATGACAGGTATTACCGATCCAAAGAATCCTGCTGAGCAGCTTATTAAGTATGCAGGAGAGAAATTCAAACGTTTCAGGCATTACCACGGCCTTCGCGATTTCAAAGAAAAATACGCTACCATTTGGGAAGATAAATTCCTCATTTATGAAACCGATTATGACTTGCTGCAATTACCTGCCGCTTTAAATAAAGTCATGCAACCCTGATATGCACTTATGAATAGAAAAAAGATCCTTTTGCTCATTGTATCAATCACTCTTTTAAATATATCCGGGGCATTTGCACAGGACTTCCCGGTTAAGGAATGGGCTGCAGTTGCACATGATAAACCTGTAATTTTCTACATAACAGGCGACGGTGGCTTTAATACATTTTCTACTGATTTGTGTGAATCCATGAATAAAAAAGGATATGATGTTTTTTCATTGAACGCAAAATCTTATTTCTGGGATAAAAAAACGCCGGAACAGGCGGCAACTGATATTAATAATTATTTAATTAAAGAATTAGCAGGCAGAAAAAATCAACAGGTTGTATTGATTGGTTATTCTTTTGGCGCTGATGTACTTCCCTTTATTGAAAACAGGCTTTCAAAAAACATATATGAAAATGTAATAGCTTCTTTTTTCATGGCCTTGTCGGGGAGTACAGATTTTGAAATTCACTGGTCTGATATTTTTGGAGGAAATAAAAAAAGGAGTATGGATGTAGCAACAGAAATGAACAAGCTGCCCGGTAAGAACATCGTTATCATAAATGGCAGCGATGACGCGTCGCCTGTAATAAATAAGCTTTCTTTAAAAAACTATACTCATGAAGTACTTCCCGGCGGCCATCATTTTGAAGGCGATACTGAAGAGATTATCAGGGTGATGCTGAAGCACATTCAGTAGAAATTTAATTCATGATCTTTTATCATGAACGTCTTGTCATAAAGAAAATACATTCAATCCGGTCACCGAAAAGACACCTTAAAATTGCATTCAATTTTGGACGTCCGGGCTTTCGGGGATAAGAGAAATGTTTTAAATTTGATTGAAGGAATATCGCAGGTGGCAAATTGAAACTATCTGCATTGTGAGCTGACTTATTAGTTCAATAAACTATATCAAATGAATGCATCATCATTTAAAGAAAGTTTATCAGGGGATGAGCCTCCACAAAATACATCAGTATATTTAAGTGCTTTATGGTACGATGCAAAAGGCAAGTGGGATAAAGCGCATAAACTAATACAGGATGTAGATGACAAAAATGCATCGTGGATACATGCTTATCTTCATCGCAAAGAAGGCGATACCGGAAATGCAGATTACTGGTATAGCCGCGCCGGTAAAAAAAGATCTGCTCTTTCTTTAGAGAAGGAATGGGAGGAAATAGTGGCTGCGATGTAAATGGAATGTACGATCTGCTATGTACGATGTGAGTGCAATGTGGGATGTACGATGTTTGATGGTAGACGTATGATCAGTGATTCGTACTCGCGTATCCAGAATCCAATATCCGGTATCTGGAACCCAGTATCTGGAATCAACTTTCAAAAAATTAAAAATCGATGAAAACTAAATTTCATACTACGATATTACAGGCCGGCAAAACCGCAACGGGTATTAAAGTTCCTGAAAAAATTGTTGAAAGTTTTAAAGCCGGAAAAAAGCCCCCGGTTCGGATCACAATTAATAATTACACTTATAGAAATACAATAGCGGTTATGGGAGGAGTGTATATGGTCGGTATAAGTGCAGAACATCGCAAAGGTGCAAATGTTGCCGGCGGAGAAGGGGTGAATGTTTATATTGAACTTGACACCGGGCCCCGCGAAGTTGTAGTTCCTGAAGATTTTCAAAAAGCCATAAACAGCAATGCGGTTGCAAAAAGAAATTTTGAAGCACTATCTTACAGTAATAAGAAAGCCCACATTTCACAAATCGAAGGAACAAAAAATGCAGACACGAGGACCAGGCGGATAGCCAAAGCAATAGATCTCCTGGGGAAGAATTCAAAATGACCATTGACTATTGACTTTTGCTTATTGCCTGTTGTCCATTGCCTATTGCCTATTTCTCCCTTTTAAAATCATGTTCCTCATCGTCCAGCAATGGATGTTTACCTTCCAAATGATCACCGGCATTGCGCAAGGTAAAAGACCTGAAAAATATTTCTGTGATCCATGGTTCGAAATGAAAAGTATAGCTGTTATTCTTTTGAGGGTTAACAGGGAAAGATGTCATTCTTTCAGAGCAGAGCTCACGTAAGAGCGGAGAAATGCCGCAAACCAGGAAAGCCTTTCCTGAACTTTTTATATAAAGACCCGCTTCAACAGACCTTTGTTTTTCATCACAGCTCATTAATAAATGTAGCCGACGGGCTGCGGGATTGAACCGGAAATCCTTTTGGCGCTCATAGGCATTCAATCCTTGTAAACATTGCCGCCAAAAGATTGCAGGGAAAAGCCCGGACAAAAGATGAGGTAAGAACAAAAGATGATAGCCCCTAAGAAAGTAGCAAGTATTAAGTAACAAGTGTGAAAGTAAAATCTTCAACTTTGAACCTTGTACTTTGAAACCTCACCCCAACCCCTCTCCTAAAGGCAAGGGAACTAACTTACCAAAAGCACTTCAAACATTGGACCCCGGACTTTGAAACTTTGAACCTTGAACTTTAAACTTTCACCTTTAATTTTTGACTGTTTCAACATTCAACTTTGAACTTTAAACTTAGTCTTCATACCCGCTTTTAATAACAGTTGAAA
>JBDTZL010000097.1:0-4740 GCA_040005125.1 Ginsengibacter sp. | reverse complement strand
CTGGGTACTGGGTAATGGGTACTGGATGCCGGCTACTTACATGGTATATCTAACATCGTACTTTATACACCGCTTCACTGATACACCGCTTTACTCTCATCTTTGTCATAATTTTCATTATAACTAACAAAAAAATTAAGATAGATTACCCTGCTGAGGCGCATAAACCAGGGCTGTAATATTACTATTAAAACCGCATTCAAAATAAGCCAGTAAAATATACGGTTATCCTCAGTTGATATGCCGATAATTATCCACCATACAACAAATGTTGTCGCCGAAAGAATAACCATCAGGCCATAGCTTACATAGCCGGTTCCATACCAGAAGCCGAGCTCCAGGTCAAATTTCTGACCACAAACCGGGCATTTCTCATACATGTCAAAAATGTAGGTGAGGCTTAATTTTTTATACGCGTTCCCGTGCTTAAACATATCTCCTCTCCTGCACCTTGGGCACCGCATGGTTATCAAGCTCCACAAATAATTTGGTTTAGGTTTTTTTTCTTCCTTCTTCATTTTGCAAAGGTATTCTTTCTAATGGGCTAATGGGCTAATTAGCTAATGTACCAATGCGAAGAAACTGTAATACGAAATAACATGAATTTCTTAATTTAAAACCGGCTGGGCAACTATTTTCTTCCTTTCGCCTATTTGCTGGCGCCACATAGCATAATACAACCCCATTTGAGAAATCAGTTCTTCATGGGTGCCGGTTTCAATTACTTCACCTTTTTCCAACACATAAATTTTATCGGCATGCATAATGGTACTTAACCTGTGAGCGATTAAGATAGTGATTTGTTCCTGCAGAGACGATACACTTTTAATTGTATTCGTAATCTCTTCTTCAGTAATAGAATCCAAAGAGGATGTAGCTTCGTCAAAAATCAATAAGTGCGGATGGCGAAGCAATGCCCTTGCAATGGATAATCTTTGCTTTTCTCCTCCGGAAACTTTTACACCTCCTTCACCGATTAAAGTATCAAGCCCCTTATCAGCCCGGGCAAGCAAACTGGTGCAGGATGCCTTATTCAACACATCAAGAACTTCTTCATCTGTTGCAGAAGGATTTACAAAAAGTAGATTTTCTTTTATAGTACCAGCAAAAAGCTGGGTATCCTGCGTTACAAAACCTATCTGGGTTCTTAACGTATCAAAGTCAATTTTTTTCCCATCAATGTTGTTGTAAAAAATCACTCCTTCCTCGGGGCGATATAAACCAACCAAAAGCTTTACCAATGTAGTTTTCCCTGATCCAGATGGCCCCACAAAAGCAATGGTTTCGCCGGCTTTAACATCAAAACTGATGTTTATTAACGCCGGTTGATGGGCAGTCTGGTGTTTGAAACGGACATTTACAAACTCCAGCTCATTTATATTTCCGAAGCTAACAGGATGATCAGGCTTAAGCTCCGGAGCCTTGATCATGATATTGTGAAAATTATTTAAAGAGGCTTCAGCTTCACGATAGGTAATAATAATATTGCCAATTTCCTGGAGCGGACCAAATATAAAGAAGGAATAAAACATAAGCGTTACGAGCTCGCCTACCGTTAATATATTTCCAAATACAAGATACATCAGCACAAACATAATTCCCTGGCGCAATGCATTTACACAAGTGCCCTGTATGAAGCTTATACTGCGTATGCTTTTTACTTTTTTTATTTCAAGATTAAGGATTTTATAGGTGTTGTTATTTAATCTTTTAACTTCCTGGTCTGTTAATCCCAGGCTTTTAACCAACTCGATGTTTCTCAGACTTTCTGTTGTGCTGCCTGCCAGGGAGGTGGTTTCTTTTACGATTGTTTTTTGTATATTCTTTATCCGCTTGCTTAAAAAATTGGTGAGCAAAGACAACAATATAATACCACCTAAGAATACAGGCATTATCGACCAGTGAAGATTAAAAGCATAAATGGAAACAAATACTACCCCTATAAAAAGCCCGAATAAAACATTAATAAATGACAGAATGAACTTCTCAGTATCAAGACGGACTTTTGTGAGGATACTAAGTGTTTCACCGCTCCTCTGATCTTCGAATTCCTGGAATGGCAACTTGAGCGAATGTTTCAATCCGTCTGTAAAAAGACTGGCCCCGAATTTTTGAACCACCACACTTGAAAAATAATCCTGGAAAGCCTTCGCAATCCTGGAGATCATTGCAACGGATATTAATATTCCCAGGTAGCCCATGACGCCCCAAATAAAATCGCTCTTTGACAGCGGACCGGTAGCATGGAAAATATTTTTTTTATCATAAAATCCCGTTTCATGGGGATGAGCGCCAAACTTTTGCAACATGTGACCAAAAAAATATGGATCAAGCATTGAAAATACCTGGTTTATGGAAGCAAGAAAAAGAGCAAACGCTATAAGCCATCTATATGGCTTTAAATAAGAGATTAATAATTTCATAGGGCAAACTTACAGAATAATGGAAGTAAAATTTGTGTGCAGGGGAAGATTAGCGCAGGGGAACTATTTTTGAGGTTTGCTGCTAATTAAAAGTTACTGGCAACTTTTGGAAAGTTTTGAATTTTCCAAAGGTTTATGCGAACGTTCTATGTGGGCTGAGAAAATCAACGCAACTAAATACATATTATGAGTAATTTAGATGATGGTCAAATAACGTTCGATTACAAAAGCGCCATAGAATACATTTATAACAACCCCAATATTTTTTTTCTGAAATTATGAAACCGGTACCCGGCTGTGATGGAAAAACTGGTGTTTACCTGGTTCATATTCTTAACAATCAAATTAGTTCGCAGGTCATTCCACCAGGCATGGAAGTAAAAATAATAGTTGGGGCCATTATACCCGGCATTAAGCCATGCCTGCACATTAGTAATGGGCTGTAATATACTGCCAGGTATATTAATTTCTTTTATCAGTCCGGCGCCTGTTAATATTGCAGGGGCAATGATCCATTTTCCGTTATCCAAAATAAAATTGTAGGTATAGCCAACTCTTATTATCAGTGAAACCCATTCAGGGTCCTGTGATAAGAGATCATAGGTTGACGAATCGGTTAATAAATCCCTCGATGGGTCTTTCCAGTTTATCTTTTGCCATGCGGGAGTAATCATTGAGAAAACAGAGCCGGCGCTTTTAACCTGGCTTACTGAAAAACTGCGGGCAGCGCTGAAAGAAAATAGTTTTGTATTTGTAAAATAATAATAATCGAGACCTATAGTAGTAAATTGTATGCCGCGAAAAATGCTAAAGCTGTCATTCTTTTTCTTCTTCTGCTTTGGTATAAGCAGCCCGTTATAGGATTCATAAAAAGGGCGAAAACGCATTTGCCATATCTTAAAATTCAATCCAAGCGATGCATACTGAAGCTTTACGTTTTTATCCAGCTCAGTGCCCGGCATAGCCCAGGAATATCGTAAAGAAAGCCATTTATAATTGAGGTTGGTGCTTAAATGCGCGCTGCTGTTGGCGACAAGGCTATAGTCATTTTTTCGCTGGCCCGAGTGAGTAAAATTGAAATGGGTGCTGTATATGTCCGGATATATTTCTATCACATTTGTTTTTGCAAATGATTGAATATAGTTTGAGTCAATTTTCTGGTGTTGGGCAACTATACGCGAACAGTTGAGCAGGTAAATTATCACAAAAACTATTCTGTATAATACCCGATGCTTCATTATCTTATAACAGGTTATTGCCTGGCTTCAATGCTTCATGGATGAATGCTGGCCCACCCTTCTATATAATATTACCACTATAGTTTCAAATAAAATGCAATTACGGTAGTAAGGGTCGTTAAAATTTATATAATAAAACGGGGAGGTTGTAACGGAATATTCGCGGGATTAGTTTACAATAGTCAAAGTTTCATTTAGCATTTGCCAAACGATAATTTTTTTTTTACATTTATCTTGCTCCTACTTTTCTCTTATGAAATAAATTACAAAGCATGGCCATCACACTTCATAGATGGATATTTATTGGCTATACAATTGTTACTCTATTTATTTTGGCTCTGCTAAAATTAAAATTAATATCCTATGGCATTGACTCAACAAATGCTATTCTGCTTATTACATTCCTTCTTCTATGGGTTATTGCGTTATTATTTAGATGGATATGTATTCGTACGAAACGAAATGTTCAGTTGGTATTTATGATTTTATCGGCTGCATATATGCTTTTTATTACTTTTTATTACTTTTTCGAAAACAGGTTCCACGTTACTTAACTTCATTTTTGCCTCTGTAGGTATTTCCTTTTTCAGGATAGAAACGGTTGCGCAACTTTTGGAAAGTTTTAAAACTTTCCAAAAGTTTAATATCACCAATTATTTTCATTCCATTTGCAGACAGGCCTCCTTTGAAATAGTAAATAAAAGTATTGATATCTAATAGAAACATCGCGGCTTATCAGAATTGTTTTTTTAATCTCTCGTCCCAATCACTGCGGCTTTCTTCCATACTTAAGCATGTCATTTGCAGTTTCTTCAGAGAGTTTTCCTGCCAACGCGGACAACTTTGTTTTTGGCTTCCCGGATATTGTTTCAAGATCTTTTAAATCTTTATGTTTTATGGTAAGCAATCCCCATTCGTCGATAGGGATCATTACTGCAGTTTGCGTGCCCGAAACATCTGTAATATATTGTAATGGGATAAAAAGTTATTTAAGTTATTAAAAATTTAAAGTTTTCCGTTTTCCAATTCATTTATTTGTCCCGCTAACTTTTCTTTGATATTCGCAAAATATGCATCCC
>JBDTZL010000364.1:0-16183 GCA_040005125.1 Ginsengibacter sp. | reverse complement strand
AATAGATGGCAATTATAATTTTTCTTTTCATATGCCAAATTTCATTAAAGTTATCCATACAAAAAGGTTTAATATATTGATGAAAATGATGTCGCCAGGGTTGCCAACCTTTTTTAACAGGCTTTGATTGCTTACAGATAATCATTAACACTTGTTTAAGGGTATTGTTAGAAATGATGCATAGCCAACGATAATTTTTTTATAAATTACAAACCAAAAAGAGGTATCGAAACAGAGAATAAACATTTTATTAGTTTCTTTGTTGAATATGAAACGTGTACTCTTTTATACATTTTACAGAATCTATAAATAAACATTATGAGCAAAGCAAAAAAAGGCGATGTTGTAAAGGTCCATTATAAAGGAAAATTAAATTCAGGTGAGCAATTTGATTCAAGTGAAGGACGTGCTCCGCTTGAATTTACTGTGGGCGCCGGGCAAATGATTGCCGGTTTTGACGAGGCCATACCCGGTATGGCTATTGGAGAAAAAAAGACCATTACCATTGCACCGGAAAAAGCGTATGGCCATAAGAAGGAAGATGCCATCATAGAGTTTCCTAAATCAAATATACCTGCCGATATGAAGCTGGAACCTGGTATGAAGTTGCAATTGCGTGATAATGCGGGTCGCCCGGTTCCTGTAGTGGTAACCGATGTAAAAGAAGAGATTGTAATACTGGATGCCAATCATGAGCTTGCGGGAAAAGAATTAATTTTTGACATTGAACTCGTTGAAATCGGGGGTACTAAGTAAATGCCGGATTTGAAAAATTGAATATGGTTTTGATTTGAGTTTTAAAAAGCTGTTTACTTCGTTGGTTGGATGAATATTTTCGTCTCTGCGGTTGTTCCCTAAATAATTTATAAGCTATTGCCGCCAATCGTTGGCCCGCCGTCTGGCCTGCCTGCCGGTAGGCAAGCCTCCGACCAACGGAAAAACAGATATAAGTTAGCCTGTTTTTATTTATATAGATTGATGTCATCAAACAAGAATATCTCATTTCCTGCTCATAGTTTTTTACTTCAATTTTTTAAAAACGGATATATCTGCTTGCTGATTATCATTATCGTTTCAAAAATTTTATCGCGGGAGAGATAGTTTTTAGCGCCACCAACCGTGGAGGTCTGGTCTCCGGCCAACGGCAAAACAGATATAAGTTAACCTGTTTTTATTTATAGATTGGTGTCATCAAATAAGAGTATCTCATTTATTACCCATAATTTTTACTTCCATCTTTTAATAAATTGAAACATCTGCTAGCTGATTATCATTATCGTTTCAAAAATTTTATCACGTCAGGGATAGTTTTTAATGCTGACACATTTTGACAGAAACTAAAACTGCGTCTACACGACGCCGATGGTCGTGAGGCTTGCCTACCGGCAGGTGGGTCATACGGGGAGTGCCCGTTTCTCTTAAAATGTAAGAACAGAAAAATAAAAAGCAACGAACTGATCAGCTGATTAATAAATATAGATGACGGGCTACCGGATCGAACCGGAAATCCTTTTGGCGCTCACGATGATTTAATCAGAATACACTTCCCGCCAAAAGATTGCAGGGAAGAGCCGGATCAAAAGATGAGGTAAGAACTAATGCCGATAGCCCCAAGAAAGCAGCATGAATTAAGAAGCAAGTATGAACGCAACTTACAACTCTGGTGCGGCAAATTAGGGCTTAATATTCCATCTTTCGCAGTGTCGGCGCTTTAAACCACGTGACAATAACCACCAGCAAAGTCATAGAGCCCCCAAAGATCACGGAGGCAACCGTACCGAATAATTTGGCCGTCATACCACTTTCAAACTGGCCGAGTTCGTTGCTGGAATTTACAAACATTGAGGTTACACTCATTACGCGCCCCCGCATATTATCGGGCGTTTTTAGTTGTGTAATTGTTCCTCTTATCACAACACTTATTCCATCAAGCATTCCGGATACAAGTAATACAGCAAATGAAAGAAAGAAAATTTTTGAAATACCAAAAATGATAATACAGGTTCCAAAGCCTGCAACCGCGAGCAATAATTTCTTACCTTGTTTTTTTCTCAGGGGAGCCAGTGTAAGTATGATAACAATAATTATTGAGCCCAGGTCTGACGCGCCGTTTAAAAATCCAAAACCTTCAGCGCCAACTTTCAAGATATCTCTCGCATAGATTGGTATTAAAGCAACTGCCCCTCCAAATAAAACTGCAAAAAGATCCAGGCAAATTGCACCCAACAATTCTTTCGTTTTAAATACAAAACTGAGCCCTTGTTTAACACTTTCCCATGTACGGACATCTCCTTTTATGTTAAGAGGTAATTTTTTTTGAATCCTGGCTAAGAAGAAAAAAGAAATGGTAATTAAACTGCATATAACGATTAGAGTGCCTGTAATGTTTATGCCTGCGATTAAAAAACCTCCAACGGCGTGGCCGGTAACAGACGCGGAAAGCCATGTACCCTGGCTCCATGTAGTCGCGTTTTGTAAATTATTTCTTGGAACAATATGTGCAATCATTGCGCTAAATACAGGGCCTGTAAAAGCCCTGATGATACCTGTGCAAAAAATTACAAAATATATGCAAATTGCAATGCTGTGATTCGTTAAATAACTTGCTGTAGACCGGCTGGAAATAAAAATTAAAATAATTACTGCAATGCAATAAAAAATTACGCCCTTAAGAAGAAGCTTTCTTTTTTCAGTTTGATCAATAACATGGCCCGCATACAATGCCAGTGAAACGGCGGGGATCACTTCAGATAAGCCAATCAGGCCTATTGCAAACGGATCGTTGGTTAACAAATAAATCCACCATCCAACAAGTGTTGCCATCATTCTAAGCCCCATGATAAAAATAAACCGGCCCATGAGAAGGTTGCGAAATTCTATTATTCTTACTGCGGCAAAAGGGTCATTCTTTGTAGTGGCACTCATCACGTTTCATTTAAGGCAGTTGTAGATAATGCCGGCCTTCGTCATAATCATAGTTCAGGGCTTCCAGTACTGCATTCAAATGTTTTTCGTTGCCCAAAAAATCTGCCGATGAGGCATCAATAAATAAAGTTTTGATGTTGTGCTGCTTTATATATTGCGTGTAGATTTCCTGTAATGAAAAAAGATATTCCGATGCAATTGCCTGTTCATAGGCCCGGTTACGTCTCCTGATGTTTTCTTTTAATTTGCTTACCGGGGCATGCAGGTATATCAGCAGGTCGGGTTGTATTAACTGCGGATTAATAATGTCAAATAATTTCTGGTACAATAAAAATTCTTCTTCTGCCAAATTTACTTTGGCAAACAAAAGACATTTTGTAAACATGTAATCAGATATGGTTATATTCTGAAACATATCCTTGGTCCGCAGCAAATCTTTCAACTGTTTATATCTTTCAGCCATGAAAAAGAGTTCCAGTGGAAAAGCATACTGCTGTTGATTCTCATAGAACTTCGGCAGAAAGGGATTGTCTGCGAATTCTTCTAATATTAATCTTGCATTTAAGTGCTTGCCAAGCAAATGGGCAAGCGTGGTTTTGCCTGCTCCGATGTTTCCCTCAATTGTGATGAAATTGTATTTCATACGTTGCCTAAGTGTGAAACAATTGTCTTACAATAATTTCAAGGAATATTTTATATATTGATTTGTAATTTATTTAATTCCCAAAAATAGCGACTCAAAACCTAAATATTCAGACTAAAATTTAAAATGAATTGATGAATACTTATAAAATTTGTTGATAAGGTAATGAAGTCTTAAGTGGCTTTACACCGAGCGTGTCTTTGCATGTGGATAACAATTCATGAACGGTTCTGTTTAAAACGGGATGAACAAATTCCGGAGATAATTCATCAAGCGGGGTTAATACGAAACGACGGTTACTTATTTCAGGATGAGGGATAACCAGGCCCTCTTTATTGATAATGTCATCATTATAAAATAAGATGTCTATATCAATTATCCTGGATGCATTTTTAGCTCCCCTTACCCTGCCCATTTGCTCTTCTATCTCCAGGATTTTTTCCATCAGTCGTTCGGCAGATAATTTTGTGCTGATAATATGCACCTGGTTATAAAAGTCAGGTTGGTCATTGTTGCCCCATGCTTCCGTTTCATATACGAAAGATGATGTAACTATAGTTCCTGTTTCAATACCAAGATATTCTTTTGCCTTTTGAAGGTTTGCCAGCCTGTCGCCTAAATTTGCGCCCGTAAGAATATATCCAGTGTTCATAAAACTTAAATTTGGTTTAGCCTCTTATCCAGGTCCAGCGCCTCGATACTAATTGTTTTTACCCTGTTAAAATCTTTATGCAATGGGTTAATCAGGAAATTATTTTCTTTGTCAACAATTACCGAAGGTACCTGCATAACCAATGATTTATCTTCTTTAAGAAATTCTTCCCCGATCCATTGAGTGTATTCAATATGCTGCTTCCACCCGGGTTTAAGCCTGGAAAGCTCTATGCTGGCCATATTAGCTTCCGGAAATTCAATAGTGATAAGCTGGTAGCCGGGAGGATTGATTTTCTTCTGTGTTCTTACCAGGATTTCCAAAATGCACAAAGAAATATTTTGAGATGCATATAATGCTTTAATACCAACAGGGTTCCACCTGCCGCCATAGATGGATGCTCCTTCGCCTGAAATGTCATTAGCGTATTTCGCGATTGCTAAACGATAAATGATCATGCTAAAATACCGTATTCAATTCTTCCCAACTGGTTTAAAACTTTGGTGATGCCATCAAAGCTGGCAAGGGAATAGAGGCCCAATTCACCTTCTATACTTATGGGATCGTTTTTTAACCACGTTATAAAATCAATTACACTTCCAAATACCTCAATCCCTTTTTTCAGGACTTTTTCAATTAACAGGATCCTGTCAATTACGCTGAAATTAAAAGCGCTGTTATCTTTGGCATATCGCTGTAATGTTCTTTCCGATATATGAAGAATTTCAGACCATTCCTTTTGTGTGAGTTCAGCTTTATCTGAAATTTTTTTAAATTCGTGATAGGTAAATTCTTTGGTAAGTTTCAGGTGCTTTGAAGGATAATAAGCCATGTCCGGCTCTTCCGCTTTGCCTCCTTTTACATTTTTCTGTAAATTGTTTTTAATATCGATAGCCCTTTTTTTCATACATGTCAATTGTCATACAAATATATGACATCTGTCGAAACAAACTAATGTTTTAAACGTTAAATTTTTCTCCGATAGTTTTGCCTGTTTACAATAAATCTTTTTATGAAGCCATACAGCCAGCTAAGGGCAATGTTTGCCATTACAAAAGCAAGTTTACGTGCCATTTTCCGAAGCCCTTCTGCGGTGATTTTTGGATTTGCCTTTCCCTTTATTTTTATTCTTGTTTTTGGCTTTATCGGGGATAATGGAGGAAGACAGAGTTATAAAGTTGCGCTCGATAATAGCGCAGATACTTCCAATGAATTGTATAATGCTTTGAAAAATACGCAGGGAGTAACTATTATAACTTATCATGATAAAGATTCGCTGTCGGATGATATGCAAAGGGGCAGGCTGGCCGGAATTATTAATATTCAAAAAAATCCTTCGGGCAATCCTCCTTACAATTTTACGCTCAGGAGCACCAACTCAAGTGATGATAAATGGCCACAATTTAAGGCGCTTGCAGAAGGTGTAATTAATGGGTTGAACAATCGTATTTATAAAGATCGACCTGTATACGCCAGCTTTAATTTCGATTATAAAAGAGATATTACAGAGATAAGGCAGTACAAGACCATCGATTTTATTCTTCCCGGCCAGCTTGGATTTTCACTATTGGCTTCGGGCGTGTTTGGAGTTGCTTTTATGTTTTTTAACCTTCGTAATACCCTGGTGTTAAAAAGATTTTTTGCAACGCCTATAAGCAGGATGTACATTATTTTGGGAGAAATGTTTAGCCGGGTTGTATTCCAGATGCTTACGGCCGTAGTGATCATTCTTGCCGGCAGTTTTTTCTTCGGCTTCACTTTGATCCATGGCTTTGAAACCTTTATTGAAATGCTGGTGTTGAGCTTTACCGGGTTGATAGTATTTATGGGCTTTGGTTTTATTGTAAGCGGGCTCGCAAAGAACGACAGCACAATTCCGCCTCTTGCCAACCTGATCACGTTGCCCCAGTTTTTAATCAGCGGCACTTTTTTTCCTATTGATGTGTTTCCAAAATGGCTGCAATTGATTGCTAAAATAATGCCGCTCACTCATTTGAACACTGCGCTCCGGGAAGTTGCATTTGAGGGTAAAAGTCTTTGGGATGTAAGAATTGAAATTGGCATATTGCTGCTTTGGGGAATTGCAGTATACGCCGTAGCAGTAAAGGTTTTTAAATGGGAGCAAATTTAAAGCGAATGCATTCAATAAAAATGTTTGTAATAGTTGTTATTGGCATGCTTGCATTTCTTGTAATAGTTACACTATTCCTGCCTTCAAAAATTACCGTTTCAAAATCGATTCTTATTAATGCAAACGAAGCTGAAGTCGCAGGAGAAATTGGAACTTTTAAAAACTGGAAAGACTGGTATCCTGCCTTTCAAAACCAAAACATAGTTATAACAACATCACAAAAGAACGATTCTTCTTTTGTGACACTAACGGATGAAAGGCAAAGAAAATTATCAATGTGTATGATAAAGCCCATGCCGGAAAATATTGATATTCTTTTATTTGCTGAAAACAAAAATAATATCACCTACCAGTTTAATTTTTTCCGCGACCGCACAGGTCAAACGCTGCTTACATGGAACGTAAATACTACATTGCCCTGGTATCCGTGGAAAAAAATTACCGGTATTTTCCTCGATAAAGTCACCGGCCCTCAATACCAGCAAGCATTGCAGAATTTAAAAGCAGCCGTGGAAAAGGTGCATCAGGAAGCCTCTCCCAAATAATTTATTTCTAAAAAGGCCTTTATCACTTCATAGATTTTTTTGAGTTCTTTTTTTGTGATGCAATATGGAGGCATTGCATAAATAGTGTTTCCGAGCGAACGCAGGTAAACTCCGTTATCCAAACAATATTTTGTGAATACGGGACTTATGTTGTGCAGGTAATCATCCTTTTCAGTTTGTATTTCAAATGCAAAAATGGTTCCTAAGTGGCGTAAATTTTTTATAATATTTTTCTTTTCAAATAGCTCAAGTTCTTTTAAAAAATCCTTTTGACGGCGTACGAGTTTTTCAATTTGATCCCTGCATGTATCTCTTTGTAACAGGCTGAGGCTGGCCAGTGCTGCGGTGCAGGCCAAAGGATTTGCCGTGAAAGAATGTCCATGAAAAAAAGTTTTGCTTTTATCATCGCTTACAAATGCATCATAAACATCTTGCGTGCAGGCAGTAACACCCAATGCCATTGTTCCCCCTGTAAGTGCTTTACTGAGGCAAATGATATCGGCTTTTTCTGATAAATAATCCCCGGCAAAAAACTTCCCCGTACGGTAAAAGCCTGTAAGCACTTCGTCTGCAATACAAATGATATTTTGCTTTTTTAAAAAAGATAAAAGCGTATCTAAATTTTTTGGATCGTAGATTCTCATACCGCCGGCGCCCTGTAATAAAGGTTCATAAATAAAACAGGCGATGTCATTATTATAATTTTTAATCTCTTGTTTTACCTGGTGTAAGTTTGCTTCATTGGGGGTTTCAATAAAAATCACTTCAAATAATTTGTCCCTGAAAGCGAAAGTAAAAGTTCCTCTTTCACTAATGCTCATGGCTCCGAAAGTATCGCCATGATAAGAATGATGAAAAGCGAGGATTTTGTTTTTATTGGCTTCCCCTTTATTCTGCCAGTATTGAAGGCACATTTTTATGGCCACTTCGGTAGCTGTTGAGCCGTTATCGCTGTAAAATATTTTTGAAAAATTGCCGGGTAAGATCTTTATTAATTTTTGTGCCAGCTCCACTGCGGGGCGATGTGTAAAGCCGGCAAATATCACCTGCTGAAGTTTCTTTGCCTGGTTGTATAATTTTTTTGCAATGTATTTATTTCCATGCCCGTGAATATTTACCCACCAACTGCTGATGCCATCAATATACTTTTTCCCCTTCTCATCATATAAAATTGCCTTTTTCCCTTTTACAACAGGAATGGCAGGAAGGCGATCTTTTTGATGCGTGTAGGGATGCCATATGTATTCAAAGTCTTTTCCGGTTAAACTCATACTATTGCCTGAATAATAAACGCACAAAGTTAATTACAGTTGATTGTGAAAAAGAAAAAACTTAATTATTACCCCGTTAAAAATATTTACGTTTTACTAAACCATTGGTGCTCGTGGGTTCTAAGCCCCCTCTTCTCCGGAGAGAAGGTTGGGGGGGTGAGGTCAAACCAGGTGAGATATTGAGTTGTTTAGTTGGACAATAAAAAGAAAAAACCTGGTTAATGCAACGAACTTCATGGAAAGGTTGTCAACAACCTGCAAGATAACACATGGATTATAGTAAGCTGGTATCAGACAGTATTAAGTGCAAGCCCGAAGCGCAACGGCAATTGTATGAGCATTTTGCGCCTGCCATGCTTGGAGTTTGTTTCAGGTATACAAAAAGTATTGCAGATGCTGAAGATGTGCTACAGGATGGATTTGTGAAAGTCTTTAAGTATTTGAGCAAATATAAATTTGAGGGTGAATTGGGAGGATGGATAAGAAAAATAATGGTGAATACGGCTTTAAATTACCTCAAGACCAATAAAAAATATCAATATGATCTGTCCTTCGACGAAATGAGCCTGCATCCTGTTTCTGCCGATGACCCGCTGATAAAATTACAGACCAAAGAATTGTCAGAACTCATAAGGCAATTACCTACAGGCTTTCAAACAATTTTTAACCTTCACGCTGTGGAGGGTTATACGCATGTGGAAATTGCATCTATGTTAGGGATTAGTGATGGTACATCGAGATCTCAATATGCAAGAGCCAGGGCTTTGCTCATTGAGTGGATCGGGAAATATTCATTAAAAGTGCAACAGGAACAATATGGAAGAAAATAAATTTGAAAGACAGATACAACAAAAAATGGATGAGTTGAAAATTCAACCTTCTGATTCTGTTTGGAAAAAGATAGAAGAGCGCATCGAAAAGAAAAAGCGCTCAAACCGCGGATTAATTTTTTTCTTATTAATTTTTTGTCTTTTTTTCGCAGGAGGGTATCTACTGTGGGATATAAACCAACCCTCAATTACAGAGATTAATAATCCCGCGAAAAATAAAAATAAGAATAAAAACAATTCTGAAAACGCTCCAAATGAAATTTCAGCAAAAGAAAATAAAACCATACAGCCGGAAACTAATGTTGCCCCCGGATCAATGAACCAAAAGAATGATGTGGTTGGAAATGCTTCTCAAAAGAAAAACGTTAATGGAAACTCTTCACAACAATATAAAAACTCAGCTACTAAAAGAGTAATAAAAATAAATTCGGGAGAAACGGCTGCAATAGTTTATGCTAAACAACAGGAAGAAAGGCAGGAAGTAAAACCGGAAGAAAAGGATAAAAATTCTGAGAATACTGATAGTGAATCTGACGCAATTCAGCACCAGGAAACTTCACCAGTAAAAGAAAAGGTCACTGATGAGGTCAAAGATTCTCCTAATGATACATTAAATAAGGACAGTTTGTCAAAGCCACTTTCTTTGCAAGATGAAAAGGCAACTGTGAAGGATACATTGCAACGAACAGCAGCGTCTCCCGTAACTGTAAAACGTGTAAAGAAAAACAAGTGGAAGCCTGGGGTATTATTTTCCGGTGGAATTTCCAATGTGAGCAATAGTTTTTTGAGCGAGGACAAGTCCTTTAATCTTTCAGATCCAAATTCAGCCGGTTCAGTGCCGCCGGCAATTGCTCCCCAACCTTCCGCAACAAAGTCCGGATTTGGTTTTATGATTGGAGCTTTTGTGGAAAAAAATATTTCTCCAAAGACAAAACTTAAGTTAGGCATCAACTTTAAATCTTTCCACACCGCAAATAAAGTAGGAACCAGGAACGATACAACCGGTTATTATTATTACCAGGCGCTATATAGTGCAAATTCATACAACGTATACAAGACCTATAACAATTACTACAATTTCATTGAGCTTCCTGTAACATTAAAGGTCCAGGTTGGAAGAGGCAAAAACATGCCATTCTTCTGGGAGGGGGGATTGGTAATTTCTGAGCTTATTAGCAGTAACGCTTTACAATTCAACCAGGGTTCAGGATATTATTATAAAGACAATTCATTCTTCAATAAAACTCAAATTGGATTAAATACCGCCATATCTGTGTCGCTGTTTTCGAAACAAAAAAATTCACTTTTAATTGGCCCTTATTTTTATTATAGTGCATCCGGATTAGCCAACAAAGGTTTGTACAACACCAAGCATTTTGTTTTTACCGGCCTTCGTACAGAAATTATGTTCGGCAATTAATTCTTTGAATGCAACGCTTCGTAAATGCCGGTTGTCAACAAATCAAAATTATCTTATTATGAAAAAGTATTTATCCTTCTTAGTTACAACTTTTGTTGCCTTGTTGTTTTCTATTTTGTTTAGCGGATGTTTAAAAGATACCTGCAAACATACTTATACTTACTCCATGTTTACACCGGTATATAAAACCACAACAGAAGTAATGGCTAATATTAAAAGTAATTCTCCGCTGGAAATATCGGATCCGGGTAAAATAGTTATCCTTGGCAATTATATTTTTTTAAACGAGGTTAACAAGGGCATTCATGTAATAGATAATACCAATCCCTCATCTCCCAAAAATATTGCCTTTATCGACCTGCCGGGTAATGTGGATTTAGCCGTGAAAGGGCATACACTATATGCAGATTTGTATACGGACCTGGTAGTGCTCGATATTTCTAATCCTTTAAATGTAACTAAAACAAAAGTTGTTAGTGGAGTTTTTCCGCAACGTAATTACGGACCTGGATTTTATGCCGATGGCGATAAAATAATTACCGATTGGGTACGACGCGATACCACTATTATTGAAGATTGCGCCCACCCGGAATCAGTGTTTACCACCCCCAATGCAGTATTGTATGCTGGTTCCCTTTCTTCACAAAGTGGTAACGCCAGTAGCGCTCCTGTGGGGATTGCAGGTTCTATGGCGAGATTTGCTTTAGTGGGTGATTATTTGTACACGGTGGACGATGCTAATTTAAATATTTTCGATCTTACCAATAGCAACGATCCCGTTTTTAAAAATCAAATGCAGGTTGACTGGCATGTGGAAACCATCTATCCTTTTAAAAATAATTTGTTCATCGGTTCAAATAACGGGATGTTTATTTTTAATATCACTTCTTCTCCTGCTAATCCCACAAAAGTTGGAGAATTTACCCATGTGCGCTCATGCGACCCTGTTATTGCCGATGATAGTTTTGCCTTTGTGACCCTGCATTCCGGAACTACCTGCCTCGGATTTAATAACGAGCTGGATGTTGTTAAATTAAATGATCTTTCCAATGCTGAATTAGTCAAAACCTACAGTATGACGAGCCCGCAGGGATTATCAAAAGATGGGAAACTTTTATTTATATGTGATGGAACTGATGGCCTCAAAGTGTATGATGCCTCCGACGTTCAGTCCCTTCAATTGGTAAAACAATTTACAGGGATAGAAACCTATGATGTTATTGCTTACAATAAAATCGCGATTGTAGTGGCAAAAGATGGCCTATACCAATATGATTATTCCGACCTGGATAATATTCATTCCGTGAGTAAAATAAATATTTCAAAATAATTTGATAATTATGAGAATACAATTCCTTGCGATTTTTTTCCTAACGTTATTTGTTCATTTTTCTGTTTCAGCACAAACCCAAAAATTAAAATTTCATTCAATCAATACAGCCGGCATTTCCAGTGGGCAGAGTGGTGCGCACTTATTGTTGCAAACAGTTAATGGGCTCGCGTATAAAAATTGGTTTTCGGGAATTGGGTTTGGCGCCGACTATTATGGCTACAACTCTTATCCGCTGTTTGCAGATGCCAGGAGATATTTTGGTAAAAATGATAAAGGCTTTGCCTATGCCGATCTGGGATACAATCTTAGCGCAAAAAATAAACCCGGGAAAGAAGTTTACTATTATACATCCTATCATTTCACCGGTGGAATTTATTCAGATATTGGTATTGGATATAAAATGAAACTTATCGGAAGCTCTTCTTTTGTAATCAGCACCGGGTTTAGTTATAAAGAAATCAGCAATAAAATAACGGCGGTTAATGAGTGCTTCGCTGCTCCGTGCCCGGTAGATTATAATAATTATAAATATGGAAATGGGAGGGTTGTTTTAAAGGCAGGAGTGGATTTTTGATACCTGATTCCCGATATCTGATAGTTGATACTCGATACGTGCTTACTCTGACGATATAAATTTTAAATTTCTTTTAATTCCCTGGAATTTTGCCCGTTTTAAAGAGGAATCTTTAAATATAATTTTAAAAGATTCTTCGGTGAGGTCTTCCCAGTCATCATTTGTAAAATGCAGAATTTCAGGCAGGGGATTAAATCCAGGCTCGCTATTCGATTTTGAAAAACGGTTCCAGGGGCATACATCCTGGCAGGCATCACAACCAAATAGCCTGTTCTCAAATTTTCCTTTTACATCGTCGGGAATCAGCAGGTCTTTTAATTCTATGGTGAAATAAGAAATGCATTTACTGCCATCAATTACCTTGTCGGGCAATATGGCTTCAGTAGGACAGGTGTCAATACACCGGGTGCAGGTACCGCAATAATCTTTTATAAAAGGATCATCAGGTTCCAGGTCAAGATCAGTTATTAAAGTTGCTATAAAAAAAAATGACCCATTATTTTTTGTGATAAGGTTCCCGTTTTTCCCCACCCATCCGAGCCCGCTTTTTTGCGCCCAGCTTCTTTCAAGAACGGGGGCGCTATCCGTAAATCCCCTGCCATGAACGTCGCCAATGTTATCTTTTATCAGGCTAAGAAACGTATTTAGTTTTCCCCTGATCACTTCATGATAATCATTTCCATAGGCATATTTTGAAACCTGCGGGGCTTCTTCGTTTTGTTGTTGAGAGGGGAAATAGTTGAGTAATAAGGTAATAACCGACTTTGCTCCCGGAACTAGTTTAGCAGGATCAATTCTAAGGTCAAAATAATGGTTCATGTAGTCCATACTTCCCTGGAATCCTTTATTCAACCAGCTTTCGAGGCGGCGTGCGTCTTCATCAAGCTGCTGTGCTTTGGCGATTCCGCAATACTCAAATCCCATGGATTGCGCGGCCGATTTTATAAATAAAGTATGTTTTTCTTTTGCCAGCATATAAGGAAATTACAAAAGTACTTTTCTTTTTTGCTGAAACAGGATAGGAACTTTATAGACTTCAATTTTGCTGCCTACTGTATGATTTTCAGCTATTTATTACTTTTATAAGGGGCTTTTACATTTCAAATCAAAAACAAGCACGAAGCCTTGATTATTTTCTTTTATGGAAAGCAGCCAATAAACCTGCATTCTTTACTCGATTTGGCACAAAAGAAGGCTGTAATAATAACAGTAAAACAGCTATTATACTGCATTTGCGGCAGACCGGAGAGATTTATGAGACATAATATCCGGTGTATTTTTGTTGGAGTAATATTTGTGGATTTAGGTTAATTTAAATAAAGAATTTTAATATGAATCCAAATAATTTAACTATAAAGTCGCAGGAAATTTTTCAAAAAGCGCAACAATTTGCATTTAATGAAAAGAATCCCAATATAGAAGTGGAGCATTTGCTGAAAGCCTTGCTTACTGATGAGGATAGTCCTGTGGATTATTTGCTCAAAAAAAATAATGTGAACGTAAACTTTGTTGAAAGCAAAATAGATGAAAGTTTACATAAACTTCCTAAAACAGGAGATGGCGAGCCTGCGCAGGTCATAAGCCGGGATCTGAACAATGTGATGCTTCGCGCCGCGGCAACCTTAAAAACTTTTAAGGATGAATTTATAAGTGTTGAGCATTTATTGCTTGCTATTGTACAGGGCAATGATAATGCAGCTAAAATTTTAAAAGATGCCGGCCTTTCTGAAAAAAGCCTTGTCACTGCCATCAAAGAACTTAAAAAAGGCTCAACCGTTTCTTCGCAGACTTCAGAAACACAATTCAATGCGTTAAATAAATATGCAAAAAATCTTAATGAGCTTGCCAGGAGCAACAAATTGGATCCTGTTATTGGCCGTGATGAAGAAATAAGAAGAACCTTGCATATTTTATCAAGAAGAACCAAGAACAACCCGATATTGGTAGGTGAGCCGGGCGTAGGTAAAACTGCCATTGCAGAGGGCCTGGCTCATAGAATCGTTAATGGGGATGTTCCTGAAAATTTAAAATCCAAAATAATTTTTGCTTTGGATATGGGCCAGTTAATTGCCGGTGCAAAATATAAGGGCGAATTCGAGGAAAGATTAAAATCGGTAATAAAAGAGGTGGCGGGTAGTGATGGCGAAATCATTTTATTTATCGACGAAATACATACGCTTGTTGGCGCCGGTGGTGGAGATGGCGCTATGGATGCTGCTAATATTTTAAAGCCTGCTTTGGCGAGAGGAGAGTTGAGAGCGATAGGCGCCACTACTTTAAATGAATATCAAAAATTCTTCGAAAAGGATAAAGCTTTGGAAAGAAGGTTCCAAAAAGTAGTGGTGGATGAGCCCAGTGTGGAAGATGCCATTTCTATTTTGAGAGGGATAAAAGATAAATATGAAACCCATCATCATGTTCGGATCAAGGATGAAGCAATTATCGCTGCAGTAGAATTATCGCATCGTTATGTTACGGATAGGTTCCTGCCCGATAAAGCCATCGATCTTATTGATGAAAGTGCCGCAAAGCTGCGGCTTGAAATGAACTCGATGCCGGAGGAGCTTGATAAGCTTGAAAGAGCAATCAGGCAACTGGAAATTGAAAGAGAAGCCATTAAAAGAGAAAAAGATGAGGCAAAATTGAGAGAACTAAATACAGAGATTTCTAATTTATCTGTACAGCGGGATACTTTCAGGGCCAAATGGAACCAGGAAAAAGAACTTGTTGAAAAAATACAAAATGCAAAGGCTGAAATAGAAAATTTAAAAATGGCCGCTGAAAAAGCGGAGCGTGAGGGTGATTATGGTAAGGTGGCTGAAATACGGTACGGAAAACTACAGGACCAGGAGAAAATTATCGCTGAATATACGGCACAGCTCGATGATATAAGTGAAAAAAGATTGCTGAAAGAAGAAGTAGATGCAGAAGACATTGCAGAAAGTGTAGCTAAAGCCACAGGAATTCCGGTGAGTAAAATGATGCAAAGCGAGAAAGATAAATTGCTCAATCTTGAGGACGAACTGCATAAACGTGTGGTGGGACAAGAGGAAGCTATAGAAGCCGTTGCAGATGCCATACGCAGGAGCAGCGCAGGTTTGCATGATCCAAAAAAACCCCTGGGCTCTTTCATTTTCCTCGGCACAACCGGGGTTGGTAAAACCGAACTGGCAAAAGCGCTGGCTGAATACCTTTTTGATGATGATAGCATGATGACCCGTATAGATATGAGTGAGTACCAGGAAAAACATTCAGTGAGCAGGTTGATAGGAGCACCTCCCGGATATGTTGGTTATGATGAAGGTGGGCAACTAACTGAAGCGGTTAGACGCAAACCTTATAGTGTTATACTGCTCGACGAAATTGAAAAAGCGCATCCCGACGTGTTCAATATTTTGTTGCAGGTGCTTGATGATGGAAGGCTCACGGATAATAAAGGAAGAGTGGTGAATTTTAAAAATACCATCATCATTATGACGAGCAACATAGGCAGCCACATCATCCAGGCAAACTTTGACAATGTTACCGAAGAGAACAAAGATGAAGTGGTCGAAAACACCAGGCGGGAGGTTTTTGAACTATTAAGACAAACCATACGTCCCGAGTTTCTTAACAGGATAGATGAGGTGATCATGTTCCAGCCTTTGTTGAAAAAAGAAATTACTGATATCATCAGAATACAGCTAAATGACCTTAAAAATCAGCTATTGAAAAGTGGAGTTGTGCTTGAGTTTAGCGAGTATGCCATCGATTACCTGGCTGAGAACGGGTTTGACCCGCAATTTGGAGCAAGGCCTTTAAAGCGGCTTATACAAAAACAAATTGTAAACCAGTTAAGCAAAAAATTACTGGGTGGTAC
>JBDTZL010000019.1:0-16200 GCA_040005125.1 Ginsengibacter sp. | reverse complement strand
CATCTTTGATTTGCGTTTTATCTGTTCCGTGTCCCGGCAGGTCAAAACAAACAACATTAGCCCCATTTTTTTCCAGAATTTTTTTGGTCTTTAAGTAAGACCAGGCACCGTGCCAGGCACCGTGTACTAATACATACGTTTTTTTTGAATTGTCCATTTTTTAATTTTTAAAATGTGAGATGCAAAGGTTGCATATACCTGCATTTTTTAAAATGGACAATTGTCGCTGTTAAGTGGATTTTATGATGAATCTGCAGTTGGGTTACTGCTAACGGTACAACTTTGCGCAGGTGGGATAATAGCATTTCGTCTGCTGGAAGTGTAGCCAAATTTATAACTAAAAGTTCATTGTTATTACTATTGCCCGATAGAATTACTTCAGTTGTGAACCATAGTTGAAGATTGATTATAGCACATGGGTAGCACGTCCGCCCGGCTTGCATAAATGCGCTTGTTGCCAGCATGTTCAGGTCAGCGAGTTCAGTTATTGACAGTCTGCCCAGAAGTCCTTTTGCCAATGACTTATCCAATGTCGCAATTTTACTCGTCCGCATAAGAGATTGCTTTCTAAGTCCACTTGATACATTTGGGATCAGCAAAACATCTGTTAGCTCCTGCCAACCAATTTGTGTTGTAATAAAGCAAGCGGTCAAGTCGAGGTTGGGTATCGGCAAGCACTACTGCCGGTCGCAGTTTGCTGCCGCTGAGGTCTGTGAATGGAAAAGTGATAAGTACAAGGTCGCCTTTAGCCATTATTGTACACCTCTTTTAAATCTGCTATGGAATAAAGGTCTTCTTCAATATTTAAAAAGTCAAAAACATCGCTGTCAGCAGTCAACTTTTGAATACCTTGAGTCAATTGGTGATCTTCGTGGCGTTTAGTAACAAAGTCTGCAAAGTCAGAAATTTCTTCGGCCTTATTCTCGGAAAGCTGATTAATAGCTTTAATTGGCCGTTCAATGATTTTCTGTCTTGTCATGCCCTCAAGTTTATGTCCAAATATAATAAAAATGTCCGTACGAGCCTATTATGCGGCATTGCAGGCAACGGTTTTCGGCTTGGCTATGTGGCGGAAATCGAAGTACAAATTTTCAATTTTGCACTCACGTTCAATTGAAAAACTGAACTTGATTTTAGCACTAAACCCGCCATATTGCCAAACCGATGTTCAAGCAACCAGGACATCGAAAAAGATAAAAAGTAACGAACTTGTCTGCTGATTAATAAATATAGATGACGGGCTGCGGGACCGGACCGGAAATCCTTTTGGCGCTCATAATGATTTAATCAGAATACATTTTCCCGCCAAAAGATTGTAGGGAAGGGCCGGAACGAAAGATGAGGGATGAACCAAAGTTGATAGCCCCAATGCAAGTACCAGGAATTAAGTGTCAGGTACCAGGTATCAAGGATAAAAATATTCTGCCATCTATAATTATCCTTATAAATATATGATGTAATTTTCAACCTTAACAAAGGCCCGGTTTTCATTCTATAATAAAGCAATAAGCCGGACGCATCAATTTACTTAAATTTTGCCGCAGTAGCTGTTATATTTGAGTTGCCCCGCTGTAACTTACTTCAACAATCTTAACTATTTTTATTATTATTTTGAATATGATAAAACTTCTTGCTACCCTGTTATTTATATATGCTGTCCAACCCGTCTTTGGGCAAAACCGTGCAATAGACAGCCTGGCTGCATTGGTAAAGCAACATCCTCAACCCGATACCCTACGTGTAAATTTATTAAATAAGCTCACCTATGAATATCAATCCATTGGATCTGAACTGGACCTGGGAACTGCAGAAGAAGCTCTCGGGCTCGCTCGTAAATTAGAGTATCCTAAAGGTGAAGCGTCGGCGCAAAATAAAATCGCTTATCATTACTATCAAAAGGCAGATTATCCAAATGCATTGCAGGCATATGACAGTTTCGAACAAATAAGTCGCACGATCAAAGACACCAATGCAATAGCCTGGGCATTGACCGGCAAGGGTACTGTTTTTCATAGCCAGTCTGATTATCCGCGGGCACTGCAGTATTATTTACAATCGGCTCAGTTGTTCGAAAAAATAGGGAAGACGACAGAGGCAGCTTCTATAATGGGTAATGCCGGGGTGCTTTATAAAGAAATGGGTGACCTTGCTTCTGCTCTAAATTATTTTCAGCAGGGATTAAAAATACATGAAAATGCCGGCAACAAAAGTGAGATCGCCCGCTTTCTAAATAACATCGGCGGCGTGTACATGGACCAGCATAAACTTGCTCTTGCCGAAGAAGCTTTTATGAAGTGTTTATCCATTTCTGAGGAAGAAGATGACAAACACCTGGTCGCCCTTGTGCTAAGAAATTTACTTGAATTAAAGGGACTGGAGGGGAACTACGGGCAGGCGCTGGATTTTGGATACAGGTCGTTATTATTATACCAGTCATTGGGCGAAACAGAAGGGATTGTGGATGATTATTTTCAGTTAGCTGATATTCATCTTAAGCAAGGCAAACCTGATAGTGCACTCTATTATGCTAAAAAATCTTTATCTCTTGCACAAGGCATCGGCTTTAAAAGAAACATCCATAATACGTACGAAGTACTTGCCAAAGCCTATGCTGCGACAAATAATTTTCAGAAGGCTTATGAATCTCAGCAACTGCACGACGCTTATAAGGATAGCCTTACAGGTGAGGATAAAAAAAATGTCATAGCCGGCTTAACGTTTCAATATGAGCTCGACAAGAAACAGTCACAAATAGAACTGCTTAAAAAAGATCAGCAGCTCAAATTGGAGAAAGCGCGGCACCAGCGACAAAGGATGTATGTGCTTATTGCGGGCCTTGGTGTAGTTGTATTAGCTGTTGCAATTATTGCATTCATACAATTCCGGCACAATAAGCAAAGGAAGAAAGCAAATCTTTTGCTACAACAACAAAAAGAAAAAGTGGAAAGTACTTTATCAGAACTTAAAGCCACACAAGCGCAGCTCATCCAGTCAGAAAAGATGGCTTCTCTTGGAGAACTCACCGCGGGCATTGCCCATGAGATACAAAATCCCTTGAATTTTGTGAATAATTTTTCAGAATTAAATACAGAATTAATTGATGAACTGAAGCAGGAAATTAATACAGGAAATATTGATGAAATAAGATCTCTGGCAAATGATATTAAAGAAAACGAACAAAAAATAAATCATCATGGCAAGCGTGCTGATGCGATTGTAAAAGGAATGCTTCAACATTCGAGAACAAGCACAGGCGACAAGGAACCTACTGACATCAACGACCTCGCTGATGAATATTTACGTTTAAGCTATCACGGCTTACGTGCTAAAGACAAAGCGTTCCAGGCAATACTACATACAGATTTTGACCTTTGCATTGATAAGATAAATGTCATTCCGCAAGACATAGGAAGGGTGTTGTTGAATTTATATAACAATGCTTTTTATGCGGCCCCGCTGCCCCACAAAGGGAGAGTCGACGATCCCAACTATAAACATGAACCTACTGTGTGGGTGAGTACGAAAAAAGAGGGCAATAAGGTTTTAATTTCTGTGAGAGATAATGGACCAGGCATTCCTCAAAAAGTATTGGATAAGATATTTCAGCCTTTTTTTACTACCAAGCCAACAGGCCAGGGAACGGGACTCGGCTTATCGTTGAGTTATGATATTATCAAAGCGCATGGCGGAGAAATAAAGGTAGCAACGAAAGAAGGCGAAGGAGCAGAATTTATTATTCAATTGCCAGTTGCCTGAACCAGGATTTATAGGATTAAAGGAAATTGACAGCTGTCTGAACTAAGATTTATAAGATTAAAGGATTATAGGAAATTATTCCGATGTCATCAACGCAATTCAGATAATAGTTATGATATTATTCAGCACATCGGGGAGACATATTAAATCCTGTAATCTCAAAATCCTATAGGTCTTAGTTCAGGCAATAGTTACAATATTATTAAAGCACATCGGGGGACATATTAATCCTGTAATCTCAAAATCCTATAGATCTTAGTCCGGAAAAAAGCCGTAAAGCAAGGACTGGGAGGGAGCAGAATTTATTATTCAATTACCAGCATAATATTCTATAACTTGAAATATTCTAAACGGGAAAAAAATGAAAATATTAGTTGTTGACGATGAAAAAGATGTGGAACTTTTATTCAGGCAACGTTTCAGGAAAGAGCTTCGTAACAACGAAGTGCAATTTGCTTTTGCCGAGTCTGGTGAAAAAGCTCTCGATTATCTTGATGAACATGATTATGAAGCTGATTCAATTCTTTCGGATATTAATATGCCTGGTATGAGCGGATTACAATTGTTGCAAAAAATCAAGCAAAAAAAACCGGCCCCAACTGTTATGATGATAACGGCTTATGGGGATGATGAAAATCATAAAGAAGCTATGAAATTGGGCGCGGATGAGTTTCTTACAAAACCGCTTGATTTTAATCTATTAAAAGAGAAGTTGAAATCAATAAATAACTAGGGGAAAGCCAGTTTTATTACTCGAATTGGGACGAACCTGCCTGACGGCAGACAGGTTGCGCGAATTAATAAAAGCGGCAAAATGATTCATGCGGCCGGTCTGGCACAATCGGGTAAATGGAAGGCCAGTCTTATTACGCGCATTAGGACGAATTACACGAATTAATAAATGCTGCCAGGTAATTCGTGTAATCGTGCCCAAAATCCGTGTAATCATTTCGCGTTAAGCCAGGTAAGGGCTTAAGTCATTTAGTCGCACAATAGTGACTTTGTTTCTAAAAACTGTCTTCATCGTCTTCTTCGGAAGTATAAAAATTAAATGGCTGCAATTTGTCACCTTTTTTATTTCAAAATAAAAAATCATGGATAAAAAGGTTGTGCGGGCTGGAATAGCTGGTTCCGGCTTTGCCGCAAAATTTCATTACGACGCATTGCAACGGGTGTTTAGTACAAAAGTAGAGATGGTGGGTGTATACTCCCCTACTGTAAAAAATCTTGAAGAATTTACAAATCTTAGAAATCTTAAGGCATATCATGATCCTGATAATTTGATAAAGGACTGTGATCTGATTCATGTGTGCACACCACCTGTAACTCATGAACCAATTGTGATAGCGGCATTGGCACAAAATAAAGATGTAATAGTTGAAAAACCGTTTACCGGGTATTTTGGGGATGGAAGTGCAGATTTTAATGGTGACACCTTCTCCCGCGAAAAGGGTTTGGAACATTCATTGGAAAGCATTCGCAGGATGCTTGATGCTGAAAAGAAAAGTAAGGGGCGAATTATGTATGCAGAAAACTGGATCTATGCTCCTTCCATTCAAAAAGAAAGGGAGATATTAGAAAAAACCGGGGCGCAGATTATTTGGATGCATGGTGAAGAATCACACTCGGGATCCCACTCATTAACTTACGGGCAATGGAAATTTTCCGGAGGAGGTTCTATGATCGGCAAAGGGTGCCACCCGCTTTCAGCCGCTATATATTTAAAACATGTGGAAGGAAAAGTATGCAACGGTAGCCCGATAAGGCCTAAATCTATTTCAGCCAGAACCCATGCCATAACCCGTATGCCATCATTTAAAAATGAAGGGTATTTAAAAACCACCTATAAAGACACGGAAGATTTTGCTATGCTGCATGTACTATTTGAGGACGGCACGATAGCTGATCTATTTGCCAGCGAACTGGTATTGGGCGGTGTTCATAACTGGATCGAAGTTAATACTACCAATCATAGAACGATTTGCAACATCAATCCAAATACTTCCATGCAGGCTTATACGCCTGCTGAAGTTCATTTCAAAGATGTATATGTTGTCGAGAAAACTGAAACCAAACAAGGTTGGTCGTCGATATCGCCTGATGAGGGATGGTTCTCCGGGTATCAACATGAAATGGAAGCTTTTTACAGATCTTCTGCCTATGGTGACCCGATAGAAAGTAACAGTAGCTTAGCCGCAGATGTGATAGCCACAATTTATGCAGGTTATGTTTCAGCAGAACGTAAAGGTGCCGAAGTAAAAATTACAATTTTATAAACCGGGTTTTTTTATATTATGATATCCGCAACGCAAAAACGGGCTCCAGGAATTCAACCTAAAACAGGAAATTACCGCTGGGTGGTTTGCGCATTGCTTTTCTTTGCAACTACCATTAATTATATCGACAGGCAGGTTATTGGTTTGTTGAAACCAACTCTTGAAAATACTTTTAACTGGACGGAAATCGATTATGGCCATATTGTAATGATTTTTGCCGCCTGTTATGCTTTTGGTTATGTCATCTTCGGTCACTTCATCGATAAAATTGGAGCAAAGCTGGGTTATTCAATTTCTGTTATTGTGTGGAGTATTGCTTCCATGTTACATGCTTTGGTTAAAAGCACTTTAGGATTTGAATTTGTAAGAGGATTGCTCGGCTTGTCAGAGGCTGGTAATTTTCCGGCATCCGTTAAAGCAGTTGCTGAATGGTTTCCAAAAAAAGAACGGGCCCTGGCCACCGGCATTTTCAACTCCGGAACCAGCATTGGAGCTGTAGTTGCGCCCATTTTTGTCCCCTGGATTTTAAGCGCTTACGGATGGCAGGCGGCATTCCTGGTTACAGGAGCCCTGGGATTTATATGGCTGGTCTTCTGGTGGCTTTTATATGAGATACCGTCCCGTAAAAAAGGGCTGAGGGATGAAGAATTTGAATATATCCATAGTGATAATGAGCCGGCAGTTCCGGAAACTGCAGGCACCATAAAATGGAGCCGCTTACTTGGTTTCCGGCAAACCTGGGTTTTTATTGTTGGTAAAGTACTCACTGATCCCATCTGGTGGTTTTTCCTGTTTTGGTTGCCCTCCTATTTCTCCAGCATATTTAATTTAGACCTCACAAAACCAAGTTTACAGCTGGCTGTTATTTATACTGCTACTACTTTTGGCAGTATAGGCGGCGGCTATTTATCGTCTTATTTTATTAAACGGGGCTGGCCGGTTTTAAAAGCAAGAAAAGTCACCTTGCTTATTGTTGCTTTTGCCGTAATGCCTATCTTTTTAGCAAGGTTCGCAACTGATATATGGGTGGCAGTAGGAATATTAAGTTTGGCCGCAGCCGCGCACCAGGCCTGGAGCGCTAATATCTTTACAATTGTTTCTGACATCATTCCGAAAAGGGCGGTAAGTTCTGTCGTTGGAATTGGCGGTATGGCTGGCTCGATAGGCTCTACTCTTTTCCCTTTACTCGTAGGTGTCCTGTTAAATTATTATAAGGCTGCCGGGAACATTGGTGCAGGTTATAATATACTTTTCATGATCTGTGGCTCTGCATATTTATTAGCCTGGCTAATCATTCATTTGCTAACTTCAAAAATGAAACCGGTAGAATTAAATACGCCGTATACGAAAACCGTATTGACACAAAAAAAATAGCATAATGAAAAAATATGTTTATTCTGTTTTAATAATTATTACCTGTTTCCTATCATGCAACACACAGCCCCACAAGGCTGATTTCAGTTCCTCACCTGTTACTTCCCCGGAAGCATCTATCGCCAAGATGCAGGTAGAGGAGGGATTTGAAGTAAAATTAGTAGCTGCAGAGCCTCTGGTAACTGCTCCTGTAGCGTTGGAATTTGATAGTAAAGGTCGTATGTGGGTGGTAGAAATGAATGGCTTCATGCCCGATACATCAGGCACCGGAGACAATATTCCAAATGGTAAAATTGTAATTCTGGAGGATAAAAATAAGGATGGCGTTGCGGATGAAAGAAAAGTATTTCTTGATTCGCTGGTATTGCCGAGAGCAATTTGCCTTATTGAAAACGGGATCCTTGTGGCGGAGCCGCCAAACCTTTGGTTTTATGAAATAAATAATGACAAGCCGGGCAAAAAAATTTTGGTTGATGATAAATTCTCGGAAGGTGGCAGTGTTGAACACCAGCCCAATGGCTTGTTACGGGCCATGGATAACTGGATTTACAATGCCAAGTCTGGCAGGCGTTACCGGAAAAATGGCGATAAATGGATGATCGATAATACCTCTTTTCGGGGCCAGTGGGGAATAAGCCAGGACAATTACGGGCGATTGTATTACAACAATAATAGCGTGAATTTATTAGGAGATTATTTTACACCGGGTATTGAAGCAATAAATAAAAACCAGCATAATGTTGCCGGTTTTGATGAAAATTTAGTGCCCGACAATAGGGTCTATCCGGCCAGGCCTACACCGGGAGTTAACAGGGGATACATGCCAGGCATTTTAGATTCTGGTCAGCGCCTGGTGGAATTTACTGCTGCCTGCGGGCCGGTTATATACCGCGGCGATTTGTTTGGAAAAGAATATGAATTGAATGCTTTTGTAGCCGAGCCGTCGGCCAATCTTATCAAACGCAATATCCTGAACGAAAACGGTTTTATTACAAGCGGCCGGCAAGCTTATCAAGGCAGGGAGTTTTTATCCAGCGTTGATGAGCGATTCCGGCCGGTAAATTTATACAATGGGCCGGATGGAGCATTGTACGTAGTAGATATGTACCGGGGCATATTACAGGATAAGGTTTTCATAACCCCTTACCTGAGAAACCAGGTTGCCATCCGCAAATTAACGCAACCGTTAAATTATGGACGCATATATAAAATTGTTCCAAAAAACAAGAGATCAAAAGAGATAGTTCTTCCTGATGATCCGTTGCAACTAGTAAAATTATTGGAATCCGGCAATGGATGGGTACGGGATAAAGCACAGCAAATGCTTATAGATGGCAAATTTACCGGGGCTGTTCCCGCTTTGCAGAAAGCTATAAAAGAAACAGATAAACCATTGCTTGTAATACATGCCCTTTGGACCCTCGAAGGTTTGGGTGCGCTCAGAACGGAAGATGTTGTAGCCTTATTAAAGGAGCCGGCCTGGCCAATCAGGATGCAGGCATTAAGTGTATTGCCATCTGTCATGAATAAAGCAAATTCCAAACAATATTTAGCGATCCTGGAAGAGCTGTTAGACCAGAATGATACACTGGCGGCACCCTATATAGCTTTTATTGCTCACGCTATAAGGTCTGATGATAAAGAAGCTGAGGAAAAATTACTGGAAAAAGTAGTAAAAAAATATCCTGGCAATAGGTTTGTAGCTGATGCGGTTATCAGCAATCTGCAGGATCGTGAAGAATTATTTTCAAAAAAGATGTTGGCCTTTGCGCCGAATCCGGGCCTGGCCATTAACAGGGAGTTACTGCAAATAACAAGCAATAAAAAAATGTTTCGGGAAGGACGTGATCCTGAAGCCCTGAATAAAGAATTTCCGAAAGGGATGGCTATCTTTTACGCTACTTGCAAAACATGCCATGGGCCCGACGGAAATGGCATAAAATCATTGGCTCCTCCTTTAAATCAATCGGAGTGGGTAACAGGTGATAAGGATAAACTTATTTCAATCTTATTATTTGGCCTCACTGGCCCGGTAAAAGTAAACGGCTATTCATACAAGACACCTGAAATTAACGGTGACATGCCCGGTATCGGTTTTAATAAGGATATCCGGAATGAGGACATAGCACAGTTACTAAGCTTCATCAGGAAATCCTGGCAAAATAATGCCGGAAATATAAATGCAGAGGATGTCGAAAAAATTCGTCAGAAACTGAAGGACAGGCAAAAAGCTTTTACAACAGAGGAACTAAAATAATGATGCGCTTTAATCAACTAATGCTAATGAAATATTTTACGGCCTTCAATATTATCAAGCAGGATTTAAGAAAAGATCTTTAAATATTGTGTACTGTCTATGTTTCTTATGGATGTTTCATAATTCCAAATTGCTTATCGGCAAAATCAAGATATTGCTGCCAATCGTATAAGGTTATGTTGTGGTCTCCCGTGCGAATATGATACCTGATTGTATTTCCCACCGGGTGATTTACAGGAGGCATATCATTTACGCCAAGCCCCTTTTTTCCAAACAATGCATATACAGGCGCTGCATTTTTTGCGCTAAGAAATTCCCCATTGGGATCAGCCCATTGATCGTTTTCGGCGCTGGCCACATACAGGGGCCGCGGCGCCATCAGCGCAAGTAAAATATTCTGATCAACCGGTAATAACCGGGGATCATCATTGTATTGTTTATATTTTGCAACAAACCAATACGGGAACGTGGTATTTATTTTTTTAATCGTTTCACCAAACCACCGGCGGGATAATGCCGCTCCGCCTTCACCTGAGTTATTGCTGACTACAATTGCAAAGCGCGTATCATTTGCTGCCGCCCACAAAGCTGCTTTCCCTAACCGCGAATGTCCTGTTATCACTACCTGCCTGGCATTAACAGAAGGATCTGTTTCCAGGTAGTCCATTATACGGCATAATCCCCATGCCCACGCACCTATAGCACCCCATTCCTTTTCATTTATACCCAGCGCCGGTTTCATGCTGGTCCTGATGCCTGTCTTCCATCCTTCAGGAAAATCTTCTTCAAGATCACCATAATACGCAGTTGCCAATCCATACCCTCTCTTTATAATTTCTTCCACAGGCCACCTGTCTGCATCGGTTCCCCTTGAAGATTCGCCAGCATGATTGCGCTCAATATTTTTTTTCGGATCATTTGGCACCCATCGTGTAGTGAGGCTAATGGCGGGATCGTTACTGATCGCCTGGTTGCCATAAAAATTAAGGCCGGTAAAAACAGGAACACGGCCTTTCGCAGACTTTGGTAAGTAAAGCAATAGTTCCATCGATGGGCCCCCGGAAACACGTGAAAAATAAATAGTTACCTCTTTGCGGATTGCTTTCCCTCCCAGTGCGAATGAATCAATTGTCTTTAGCTTGAAATGCAACTCCTTTGGCTTGCCCGGGAATGTCCCGTAAACATTATCCGCGAACAATTTCAACATTGCAGGCCGCTGCTGTTGTATCCATTCCTTTGAAGTGGTAATGTGCTTACCACCCGGAAGAAGCAAAGGATCGGGTAAGGTATAAGGCGGCATCTTCGTTTCATCATAATTTATTAAAGAATCCTGTGCGTTTACCGCATACATTGAAATATTTATCAACGCTATTGAAAGAAGAAATCTATAGAACCAAAATGTGTTAGAGTATCTCATGTGTATGTATTTTAAAATTAATTTGGATTCCCGCCGATAATCACTGCGACGATTTTTTTAAATCTACAAAATCCTTCATCAAAAAAAACTTTTCCAATTTTTTCAAGCCGTTTTGATCATACTATTTCCATTCTGATTTTTCAAAATTCAATTAAACATTTTTACATGCCTTAGCAATTGTTACTCCTAAACTCCTTTTGGTATTTTGATGAGTTTTGATCCGATGGGGAACCATTTTCATTGTAAATAAAAATAATCTTTATAATTTAATTTGTGAATTTCTTCATGCTTAATTGTCAAACTAAAATGTTTGAGGCATTGTTGTTATGTTTCAATTCCTCATTTAATGAGGTTTATCCGGAAGTGCCTGTGTTGCCGGCTTGTAAGCCACACAAGGGCTTGTTTAACGAAGTTAGGTTATCCATTTAATATCATATTCTCTGTCTTGTTTTAACGAGCGTATTCGCTATCAATTTTAATTATAAACGGTAGTTCATGGCAATAAAATCTGCCATATATTTCTCCATTGGATGCTGCGTTCTTACCTTCCCGCCAAGCTGATTTTTTGAAAACCCATCCCAAATAATTTTCTCTGTGTTTGTCATGTCCTTTCGTAGCACTTCAGCATATTTAAAAATTATTTTTGATGCTCCAAAATGCATGTTTGTTACCATGGTTATTTAAATTTTCAAAAAATAAAGTGGTCTTTTTTTGATGCTTTCCTATAAATAATTTGTTATCGCCAATTATATTGTGAACAAAAAAAGATGTGTTATGAGAAACTCAGTAAGCAAAAGAGATCAGGCGTAGCAGATTACCTGGACTAACCGTCCGGGTTGCGATATCATCTGACAATAAAATGCCTGCTCACGCGCGGCATAGTTGTTGGCATTTAGTGATTGTCCGGAAGACAGTAGATCAATTCCAGGGGCAGGAAGCGGCAGTTATCATTTTATCTATGGCTACATCTTCGCCGGAAGATGCGTTGCGTGGAATGAAATTTTTATACAGTTTGAACAGGCTTAATGTAGCTGTCTCAAGAGCAAAGGCTGTATTTATTTTGGTTGCAAGCCCGGCATTATTGGAACCTGAATGCCGGTCGCCGCACCAGGTGCAGCCCGCTAATGCGTTATACCGGTTGAAGGAGGTGGAGACTTGAAAAATAATGATAGCCCATTGCAGACTCCATTTTTGCGGGCTTCATTTATCACCGAAGCATAAAATAAATGAATAACCAAACAATAAGAACAATAAAAACCGGGTCAATTGATAATTGTCCGAAGGCTTGAAATTTAATTTTGGTTTTTAATAACAATACTGCAAAAAACAAAGATAAAATTGCTGATACGATACTTGCAATCGTTGCAGCGTTTGCTTTCTTGCTTAAACCTATTTCTGCAATTAAGTGACAGATATTCTTTTCCGTTTTTTGAAATGCCATATAGTTTTGTGAATTTACTAAACCAATTTTCTTCAAAAAAATTGTCCTCGTCCCTCTTATCTATTTTTATTAAAACAATGTCCCCTTTTTTAAAATTTGACAAGATGATGCTATCAGTTACACACTGGTACTCCTCGTAAGTGAGATCAAGTCTTCTGCTTGTATTAGTGAATTTAAATTTTATGGAAGGCCTTGTTCTGCCTCCGCCCGGTTCATAATATGAGCCTTCGGAAAAGATGATTTTTTTTTGCAACTAAGTTGTCGGCAGTCAATTGTTTATTGTCAAAAAAATAAAAAAGTGGAATTGTAATAATTTAAATTATAAAAACCCACCACATTGAAGTCCGTTTGCTTTTATTGATGTCGTCCAAAATATTATTTGTGAATTTCAGGGCGTGTTATTGTTAATATTCGTTAAGCCAGTCACCCTAAATAAACCGATCATTTAATATTTCAATACAGGATTTACCATAACAATATAATCCGGAATTCAGTGGCTCTATGAATATGTTCTTGCATTTCCTGCTTTTAATTCAACATTACACAAGCTTTTAAGACGCAACCGCTGATTTAGATTTAGACACGGAAGCTATCGGGATTGGGGCTTGATCTAAATATATCTCCCTGTATTATCAATCGGTTCAATAATTTCAAAAAAAAATCTGTTCTAAATTCCTGGCGATGGCTTTCATTGAAAATAGGTAACTTTCTTTTAAATAAAGGCAAAATCATTTTAATAATGGCCATTGAATACTTATGGTGATTAAACAACCCCGGGCCATAAATGTAATTACGATGAACGAATAAGATGAGATAACAAATAAACTAATTGAATTTAGAGATAAAAGAGACTGGAAACAATTTCACAATGCAAAAGGCCTTCCTTTAGCGATAAGCATTGAGGCCAGTGAGCTATTAGAATTGTTTTCATGGAAAAACCCGGAAGATGTTAATATAGAAAAGTTGAAAGAAGAATTAGCAGGTATATTTTCCTTTTGCTTTTTTCTTGCTGAAAAATATAATTTCAATGTTAAAGGAATAATTCCTGGTAAGCTTATAGCCAGCGACGATAAATATCCTGCTGATAAATCCAAGGGGACGGCAAAAAAATATAACGAATCATAAGTACCGAAGGTTGCAAAACCGTGGCAATTGCGCACAAATATGAGATGAAGGCTGACACCTGTATTCATTGGAACACCGTAGCTTTTGAAACCTTTTTTTCTGAGGTACCGAAGGTAAAAAAAAGATATGTGGCATCAAATGGATATTAATGAAAGCTCCATAATGATGAAGCGCTTCTTTAAATACAAGGGATGGCAGTGTACAAATAAAACAAATTAAAAAACGTTTAAAATGGAAAAAAGAAGAGATTTTATCAAAAAAGGGGTCGTGGGAACTCTTGGAATAGCTATTGGCGGCATGGGCTTTAATGCCAAGTCTTATGCCAGTATCCGCGGTGCCAATGAACGCTTAAATTTAGCCGTTATTGGTATGAATGGCCGTGGCACTGCTCATATTGACGCGTGGTGTAAGCTCAATAAGAGCCATAATATAAGATTGAAAACGCTCTGCGATACTGATGAACAATTTTTTGGATCGCGGTCAAAAATGGTGATCGATAAAGGCGGGGGGCAACCACTAACGGAGTGGGATATGCGCAAAGTATTTGATGATAAGGAGATCGATGCAGTCTCGTATGCGACGCCCAATCATTGGCATGCTCTCGGAGCCATATGGGCGTGCCAGGCCGGGAAACATGTTTATGTTGAAAAGCCGGCTATGCATGATATATGGGAAGGGCGCAAAATGATTGAAGCGGCGCGTAAATACAATAAACGTGTGCAGGTCGGGCTCCAAAGCCGTTCGGTCGCCAACATAATCGAAGCGATCAAATTCCTTCACGATGGTGGTATCGGTGATGTTTATATGGCGCGGGGCCTGTGTATTAAGCCGCGCGACTCATTTGGCATTACCAAAGACGGTGAGCCCCCTGCAACGCTCCACTATGATCGCTGGCTCGGCCCGGCTACCTGGCGCCCCTATAATGAAAAAAAAGGACATTACAACTGGCATTGGTTTTGGGACACCGGCAATGGAGATACCGGTAACCAGGGACCGCATCAATTTGATATTGCCCGCTGGGGGCTCAATAAAAATGAGCACCCAATTTCCATCTATTCCAACGGTGGCGTATATGGTATCGATCCGCATGAATGTGCGCAGGAAACTCCCAACACGCAGACTTCCATATTTAAATATAAGGATGGTACGATGCTTGAATTTGAAACGAGGGGCCGGTATTCTAACAGTGAATCCAGCCTGAACACTACCATTGGAAATATATTTTATGGCACTGAAGGATTTCTTGAAATCAATGATGAAAAATGGAAAGCTTTTCGCAAACGGGAAAAGGAACCGTTCGCTGGCTCAAAAGCAGCAACGGAGGAGAAGACGGCTGATGCTTCGCTTACCGGGGACAGTGATACAGCACATTTTGCGAATTTTATTGATGCCGTGCGCGCTGGCCGGGATGATGTACTTCATTGCGATATTAACGAAGGTTTTTTCTCGTCAGCCCTACCGTTGCTGGCAAATATATCTTATCGCGTTAAGCGTGAATTGCAATTTATGGGCGCGGATATGGACAATGAAAAATTTATAAACGATACCGAGGCGGATGCCCTGCTCACACGGATATACCGGCCACCATATGTTATTCCGAATGAGGTTTAGAATGTAATCATCTTAACGCAATCATCAATAAATAAATTATGCAAATACGGTCAGTTTCAATAGTGTTGTTAGCAGTCTTGTTTACCGCGTCTGCACAAAGATCCAATAAACAAAATGAACACAACCGAAGTTCAAAAGTCACGTTCGTTAAATACGAGGCTGAACAAAGGGTGGATGTGCTGGTTGACGGAAAGCTCTTTACATCTTATTGGTGGCCCGATTCGGTGTATAAACCGATACTGTATCCGATACTTACCGCTTCCGGAACTGCCATTACGCGGGGATTCCCAATCAAGGCAAGGCCGGGCGAGCGGCGCGATCATATGCACCAGGTAGGCAACTGGCTTAATTATGGAAATGTAAACGGTTATGATTTTTGGGGTAACGGCTCCGAAGGCAAAAGAGATGTCAAGGACGGCCGCATAAAACACCTCAGCATTGATAAGCTAACCGAAGGCGAAGGTGAAGGATCTATGGTTACAGCAGCAAGCTGGATTGATCCGGCAGGGAAAGAACTTTTATCAGAGAAAACTGAATTCCATTTTATTGCCAAAGACTCAATCCGTATTATTGACCGCATTACAACATTAACAGCCACAGGAGCAGCGGTATTGTTTAAAGATACAAAAGAAGGTATGTTTGGTATCCGTGTTGCGCGCCAGCTGGAGTTGCTATCGAAGGAAGACATTACGCTTACCGATGCAAGGGGCAATCCCACAACGGTCAAAGCAATGTCAAATGAAGGAGTTACCGGAAACTACAGGAGCAGCGAAGGAGTTACGGGCGAAGCTGTGTGGGGCACGCGTGCAAAATGGATGGACCTCTATGGAAGTATCGGCGGCGAAAATATCTCCCTGGTAATTTGTGATCATCCAAAGAACCTTAATTACCCGACCTATTGGCATGCGCGCGGGTATGGATTATTTTCGGCCAATCCATTTGG
>JBDTZL010000203.1:0-16201 GCA_040005125.1 Ginsengibacter sp. | reverse complement strand
ATGAACAATAAAATCATATTTTAAATTACTGCCACCATCAGAATAATACCGCACATCTATACCGGGGTAAACATCTTTATAGGTGATTCCCTGGAAAATCCTGCAGCCTGATGCCCATTTACTTTTGTCATTGCCAATAAAATAATTATTAACAGATGGGATAGGTTTGTCAGGAAGTATCTGCGGATTTTGAGCATTCAGGAATTTCACGGTGTAAGCATGTGAATGCACCTTGACTCCTGCTTTCTGTGACACAATTCCCGGCATTTGCCCATGCATTCTCTCTTTGACATTTTCGACATCACCGGGGCTGTGCTGTGCGATGGTAAACCCATTTTGCTGAAGATAAAAAGCCCCGCTACCAGCAAAACTCATAAATTTTACTTCCTTGTTCCACTGGCCTTTGTTCTCGATAAATTCAATTTGGGAAAATAGATTGTCTGCAACAAAAAAAGTTGTGATTGTAAGCAAAAGAGGGTACGAAAGGCGCTTAAATAATATTACCAAAACAAATATTTTTTTTATGACAAAAAAGAAGAAAAAAAGTTTAACCCAAACAGAAGTTTTTAATGATAAATCCAAAAATAAATTTACGAAACAATTACTTCAGAAGTTTGAAAATTAAAGCTCATTTTATTATTTAATACGCAATTAACATTGTATATTGTTTGAATCTCATGAAATCTTACTCCATATTGTTTTTCCCTTTTGAAGTATTAAGAAATTTTTCAGGCAAATATTTTCTTCGGAACATAGTTGCGGGTCGTTCTCTATAATTTTTTCAGCGGTAATCCTGGCTGCTTCAAGAATTTTTTTATCTTCAATAATATTGGCCAGCTTAAAGTTAAGAATGCCACTCTGTTTGGTTCCCTCGATATCTCCCGGCCCCCGGATCTCAAGATCTTTTTCCGCAATTTTAAATCCATCGTTGGTTGCACACATTATTTTAAGGCGTTGCTTTGCATCAGCTGAGAGTTTTATTTTAGTAAGCAAAACACAATAGCTTTTTTCACTCCCCCTGCCCACCCTGCCTCTTAACTGGTGCAACTGCGGAAGGCCAAATTTCTCGGCGCTTTCAATAACCATTACACTTGCATTGGGAACATTCACACCCACTTCAATCACTGTGGTTGACACCATAATTTGAGTATCCCCTTTTACAAAACGATTCATGTTAACCTGCTTCTGAGCTGCCTTTTGCCGTCCATGAACCATGCTTATATAAAATTCCGGCTCAGGGAAAAATGCCTTTACTTCTTCATATCCTTTCAACAGGTTTTCAAAATCCAGCTTTGCCGATTCCTCGATAAGCGGGTAAATGATATATGCCTGCCTGCCCTTCTTAATTTCGCTTTTTATAAAATCCATTACCTGCGGGCGGGCATATTCCATTCTATGCACTGTTGTTACCGGTTTCCTGCCGGGTGGCATTTCGTCCATAACACTATAATCAAGATCTCCATAAGCGGTAAGCGCCAGCGTGCGTGGAATAGGCGTGGCTGTCATTACCAGTATATGAGGATTTATTTCGCTTTTTTTCCAAAGCTTTGCCCTTTGTGCTACACCAAACCTATGTTGTTCATCAACAATAGCAAGCCCCAGGTTTTTGAATTGTACCACATCTTCGATCAAAGCGTGTGTACCTGTTAATATCGTTACTTTACCATCGGTAGTTGCCTGCAATATTTCTCTTTTCTCTTTTGCAGAGGAAGAGCCCGTAAGAATTCTTATAGTAACAGTAATATCCTGCAGGAGGGATTGTAAACTTTCATAATGCTGGCGGGCCAGTATTTCGGTAGGCGCCATAAAACAACTTTGATAACCATTATCGGCTGCTATAAGCATACTCATTAATGCTACTATCGTTTTGCCACTCCCTACATCGCCCTGCAGCAAGCGGTTCATTTGCTTTCCACTTCCCATATCCTTCCTTATTTCTTTGAGCACTCTTTTTTGAGCGCCGGTTAATTCAAAAGGAAGGTTCCTGTTATAAAAGTCATTGAAGTAATCACCTACCCTTGTAAATATCAATCCTTTTGAAAAGGAATGCCTCTTATAACGGAGGAGGCCTAAACGAAGTTGTGATATGAAAAGCTCTTCAAATTTCAAACGTTTCACTGCGACAGCATACTCATCCGGGCTGGAAGGAAAATGTATTTGCGTGAAGGCGGTGTATCTTTTTACAAGATGATATTGTAAAAGAACGGGTGAGGGCAGGTTTTCAGGAATATCTTTTTCACCCAGCATTTGCAAGAGCGTATAGGTGAGCCTGGCTATTTGTCTCCCGCCCAGGCCCCTCACTTTTAATTTTTCGGTACTGGGATAAACCGGTTCCAAAAAAAATTTTGTTTCTGCATTTCCTTCCGTTACTTCCTCCATTTCGGGATGAGTTATCTGCAGTGCATTCATAAAGAATCCTGCCTTTCCGAAAACACGGTATCTTTTCCCGAGGTGCAACGTTTTCTCTACCCAGTTGATAGCCTGGAACCACACCAGTTCAAGTTCGCCGGTTCCATCGTACAAACTTGCCACAAGGCGACGGCCGCCTTTTTGACCCAGTATTTCAAGGGATCTGATTTTTCCTGATACCTGCACATATTCTGTTTCGGAGTTGATAGCGCTTATTGCGGTTATCTGTGTCTTGTCAATATGCCGGAAAGGAAAATATTCCAACAGGTCATTAAATGTAAAAATACCTGCCTCTTTCTTTAAAAGATCACCTTTCTGAGGGCCCACTCCCTTCAAATATTCAATAGGGCTGTTTAATATGGAAACTGTACCGGCGATCTCTAAATGTTTATACAAATATAAGAGGCAGGAAGCAGTAACCCCGATTGCTATTTAGCGTTTAATTAACCTCTCAAACCATCTTATCTTTAATTTATGATTCGGCATATACAGGAACGCATCAAGAAAATTTTCTCAGTGATCAAACTCTTTTCGCTGGAAATCTTTGTGCTGATGGGAAGTTTCACAGTGGCGCTAACCGTATTTATCACAATTGCCGGAATGGTTTCTGAAGGGAAAACGCAGAATTTTGATAACAGGGCATTGGCCTTTATCGCAGGGTATGTTACCAATATCAATACAACTGTTATGCAAAGTTTTACTTTTCTTGGAACACATACGTTTTTAATTCCTGCCAATCTTTTTCTTACAGCCTGGTTTTTATTTATAAAAAAAAGACGTTGGTATTCAATCAAAATTCCTTCCGTTGCACTGAGCAGTTTACTACTGATGTTCACCTTAAAATTAATTTTTCACCGCGACAGGCCGGTTGGCCCGCTGTTAAGGGCGGCAAAAGGTTTTAGTTTCCCAAGCGGGCACGCCCTTATGAGTGTCACTTTTTATGGCCTTCTTATATTAATTGTATGGCAAAATGTACAACAAGCATGGCTCAAATGGACATTGTCGGTTTTACTGGTATTTCTGATTATTGCGATTGGACTAAGCAGGGTTTATTTGCGCGTTCATTATGCGAGTGATGTAATTGCAGGATTTTCAGTGGGGCTTGTATGGCTGTTGCTGTCGCTTTGGATTCTTTCTAAAGTTGAAAAATACAATAAAAGAAATACGGCACCTTCTTACCCGGATTCTAAAAAGTGACTATTTCACTATAAGACATCCTGAAACGTTCACTCAAAGTTTCACATATTAAATTAATTTCTGCACAATAAAGGGGCAATAAAACTGTTTTTAGAATGATTCTTTTAATAAAGGTAGAATGTTAAAGAAGCTATAAAGAAAACTACCCTGCTTACATTTAATGAGCTTCCGGTTGGAATAAAAGCATTATAAGCTACCTTCGTTTCGCTTTTTAAAGTAAAAAATCCAATTTTTTAAAGCGCCTCATTTTCCGTAACTATCTATAAATATGAAAAACCTGAATATTTTAAGTTTGGCGATATTTTCAAACACAATTTTTTAAATTTACAAAAGATACACAGTAATGAATAAATCGCTGAAGAAGTTTTTTATTTTCTTTTCACCTCTTTTCATTTTTCTTATTCATCTTCTTTTTGTTTTTGCAAAAACGAAACCTCATACCCAATCCGCTCCCGGCTTTTCACAGGCGTCATCTGCATCACCGGTATCTGACAACAATGGTGAAGAGTCCCCTAATTCAAATAAGTCTGCTGTTTATGATAGTTTGCACCTGAACATACTTGGGCTTACAAAACAGGCTTTTGATTACGCTATTAAAGGTTTTAATTCGCTTCGTTCTATGGGTAGGCTGAACAATGATTCTATCATTTCAATAATTGATTTCAGTCTTTCATCGGGCAAAAAAAGGTTGTTCGTGATTGATATTAAAAATTACAAAGTTCTATATAATACCTATGTTGCTCATGGCCGCAATTCCGGTGATGAATATGCAAAAGAATTTTCTAATGACCCGGAAAGTTTTAAAAGCAGCCTTGGGTTTTATGTTACACAAGACACTTACCGTGGTGAACACGGCTTTTCACTTCACCTTGAAGGAGAAGAAAAAGGAATCAATGATAATGCTTACAGCAGGGCAATTGTAATGCACTGTGCTCCTTATGTTAATGAAAAGTATGCCAGGAGCAAAGGTTATATTGGCCGAAGCCTCGGATGCCCGGCCTTACCTCAAAAAATTTATAAGCCAATTATCGAGAAAATCAAAAACGGCAGCTGCCTTTTTCTTTACAGCCCAGATACTTATTATCTTTCACACTCGGCATTTTTACAGCAAGCCTCATAATATAATGTACGATGTGAGATGTACGATGTAAGATGTGAACGGCAAGCTGTAAAAAGTACACCCTGAAATTGCAAGCTATGAATTGTGTGAAGTAAAAAGGGAATATGTGAATTAATATTTATAAGCGATTGTGGTCCTTTTTGAGGACTTCTTTTATTTTAAGCCCGTTCATTTCCAGTCCTGAACTGTCGAAGAATTTAGTTTTATTTATCCGGGTTATTTCTGTTTTCTATCTTTATCTCAATTAAATTACGCATTATGCTAAAAGTGGGCGTTTTTGGTGTAGGTCATTTGGGGAAATTTCATCTTAACAACTGGAAAGAAATTGATGGGGTAGAATTAGTGGGCTTTTATGATCCTTCAGATGAAAATGCAAAGGCTGTTGAGGAAAAATATGGACTAAAAAGATTTAAGAATGCACCAGGGTTAATAGAGGCGTGTGATGTGGTGGATATTGTTGCTCCAACAATTGCACACCATGAATTATGTAAAATGGCTATTCTGAAAAGTAAACATGTATTTGTAGAAAAACCTCTTGCCAATACGATGTCCGAAGCAAAGGAACTTGTGAAACTTACCAAAGAAGCCAATATAAAATTCCAGGTAGGCCATGTAGAAAGGTTTAATCCCGCATTTCTTGCCCTTAGAGAATATGAGCTTAATCCCATGTTTATTGAAGTTCACAGGCTTTCGCAGTTTAATCCCCGTGGCACCGATGTGAGTGTAATACTCGATCTGATGATACACGATATTGATATCATTTTAAGCCTCGTAAAAAGCAGTGTAAAAAATGTATATGCAAACGGGGTGCATGTTTTAAGTGACACCCCGGATATTGCCAATGTGCGTATTGAATTTGATAATGGCTGTGTGTGCAATCTTACTTCGTCAAGAATAAGCATGAAAAAAATGCGAAAAATGCGCCTCTTCCAAAAAGATTCATATATAAGTATAGACTTTCTCGATAAAAAAACGGAAGTAATAAAATACAAATCCCCATCAGACAAGAACGTATTTACTTTTGATATAGAGACCAACACAGGTAAAAAAACAATTGCCATCGCTGCGCCTGTTATAAAAGAAAACAATGCCATTAAACTGGAACTCCGGAGCTTTATCGATGCTATCCTGAACAACACACCCACAATTGTAACAGACATTGACGGGTATCGTGCGATGGAAGTGGCTCATCTTATTCTTGATAAAATAACCCGCAATCAAATCAATTAAAATAAATCTCAATAACAACATTGACAAAGCGGCTTCCTATAAGTTTTTATGTTCTCGGTGATTTTATTGCTTCGGCTATTACCTTGATAATTATTTATTCGGTTCACAGAATTTCTTTGGAAGAGTCGTTTGAATTCAGCAAAAAATTTTTTTTTGGATTGATTTTGTATCCCGCAGGCTTTCTTGTTCTGCACCATTTGTTTGGCTCTTATAAAAATGTCTATTACAAATCACGCGTTATTGAAATGTTGTACACGCTTGTAAGTGCATTCACAGGATGCGTGCTGCTGCTCTTTCTTTTTATGCTTTACGGCAACAATGAGTATTATGCCATTTTTTACAAAGAATTTTTTACAATACTCATTTTCCAGTTCCTGCTTACTTATTTTTTCAGACTACTATTATTATCAAAAGCGCACAACCAGTTACAAAAAGAAGAAATCTGGTTCAACACACTTATAATTGGCAGCGATGAAAGTGCCTTACAGCTTTATAAAACTATTACCACCAATAATGAAAAAACGGGTTATAGAATCCGCGGATTTATAACTATCGGCAACAGCATATCCCAGGAATTAACCGGCTACACCCAACACCTTGGAAATATTAATGATGTTCATAAAATCATTGATAAATATGATATAAAGGAAGCAATTATTGCAATAGAAAAAAATGAAAGGACCGGGTTGGAAAAAATATTACAACAACTGAATGAGAAAGAAGTGAATGTAAAGATGATGCCCGATAAAGTGGACATTCTTAGTGGTGCGGTGCGAACCAGCAATGTAATGGGCACGCCACTCATTGAAATACATTTGGGATTGATGGAGGCGTGGCAGCAAAATATTAAGCGTCTTATTGATGTATTGCTGTCAATTTGCAGCGTCATTGTTCTTTCACCTTTGATATTGTATAGTGCCGCAAGAACGAAATTTTCTTCGAAAGGAAATATCCTTTTTTTGCAGGAAAGAGTGGGTTATAAGGGCAGGCCTTTTATGATTTATAAATTTCGCTCGATGGTACACGGTGCAGAAAAAAATGGGCCTATGCTCAGCAGTGCTAAAGATGACCGCATTACCGGCTGGGGGAAAATAATGCGCCGATGGAGGCTCGATGAGCTTCCACAACTCTGGAACATTTTAAAGGGCGAGATGAGCCTTGTTGGCCCCCGCCCGGAGAGAAAATATTATATTGACCTGGTTTCTGAACAACACCCGGAATACAAATTGCTTTTAAAAGTAAAGCCAGGACTAACAAGCTGGGGAATGGTAAAATTTGGCTACGCCGAAAATATAGAAGAGATGATTGAGAGGATGAAATACGACATCATCTACATCGAAAATATTTCACTCGCATTGGATTTTAAAATAATGATACATACTATCAGGATTATTTTTTTGGGAGAAGGAAAGTAAGAGCTGCCACGAATTATAACGAATAAAGTTAAAGTAAGGCAGCACCGAATTACAGGAGTTATCACGAAGAAAATTATTGTATACGAAGTATCAATATTGTCCGACTAACTGATTCAGATTCTTGCCTGCTTTTGGCCTCACTCCAAACCCGTCTCCTCCTTCGGCCGGATCAGGAAAAACCCGGAGAGGGGAGCTTAAAACCCGCAACCACTAGAGGTTTGGTGAAACAGGAACAATTTTAGCGGGCAATAATGATTAACTATAATGGGGCAATAATGATTAACTATATTGTACTAAATCGCGCTAATTCGTGTAATTCGTGGCAAAAAAAACTCATTAGTTATATTCCCAGGTGTCGATCTCTTATTTATCTTTATTTACATATCTTCTGTTTGAGATAGAATAAATTACTGATATCATATTTTTTATTGTATTAGCCGCATGTGAGTTAACTTTATTTTTATTAAAAAATAAAGCTGCATCGCTTTGCAAACGGACAAGACAAAAATTAAGAAATGTTTTCAAACAGAAGATGATTCCTGATTTTATAAAACCAACCACTCACCTCATATTTTTTATATTTGGGCAAATACACATTTTTGAAAAAACTTATCCTGGTGGTTTTATTTCATTGCCAATTGTTTGCCAATTGTCAAACTTTCAATATAGCCCCGGGTGACACGCAGCCTTATTTTCAGCAAAAAGTAAATTTCAAAATTGATGTTACGCTCAATGATGTGGACAACACTCTTGATGGATTTGAAATAATGGATTACACCAACAACTCACCCGACACGCTCTCTTATATTTGGTTTCATCTTTGGCCTGATGCCTATAAAAATGACCGGACCGCTTTTAGTGAACAGCTGTTACAAAATGGAAGAACAGATTTTTATTTTAGTAATAATGAAAAGCGTGGCTATATAAACCGGCTCGATTTTAAAGTGGATGGTATTACCTCGAAACTTGAAGATCATCCGCTATATATAGATGTGGCAAAATTGATTTTGCCCGCGCTTCTTCTGCCCGGTAAAACAATAAAAATCACCACTCCATTTCATGAAAAAATTCCTTTCAATTTTTCAAGAGGCGGCTATGTAGGGCAAACGTATCAAATAACTCAGTGGTATCCCAAGCCTGCTGTGTATGATAAAAACGGCTGGCACCCGATTCCATACCTTGACCAGGGAGAATTTTACAGCGAGTTTGGAAATTTTAATGTGCAAATAACCCTTCCAAAAAATTATGTTGTTGCTGCCACCGGCGAATTGCAAAATACTGATGAAAAAAGCTGGCTACGTGGGCTATCAGCTATCAGCTATCAGCCGTCAGTTGTCAGCAAGAAGCCATCAGCTGTCAGCAAAAAAAAACCGGTTGTCAGCAAGAAAAAAGTGCCGGTATCCGGTATCCAGCATCCGGCATCCAGTATCCCTAATCCAGTATCCGGTAATCCGCCTCAAACAAAAACCCTCACCTACCTGCAAAATGATGTGCATGACTTTGCATGGTTTGCTGATAAAAATTTCCTCGTTCGTCACGATACGATGATACTCCCTTCCGGGAAAGTTATTGATGCCTTTTCATTCTTTACTTCCTCCGGCTTTTCTGTATGGAAGAACAGCATTCAATTTATCAAAAATGCTGTAAGAACACGAAGTGCATGGCTTGGCGAATACCCCTATAACGTTGTTACCGCCATAGAAGCAAAAATGGGATTTAATGGGGGCATGGAATATCCTACCATTACAAGTATCTCTCCAATGCCTTCTGAAAAAGACCTTGATCTTACCATTGAACATGAGGCAGGTCACAACTGGAACTATGGCATCCTTGCAAGCGATGAAAGAGAACATCCCTGGATGGATGAAGGCATGAATACTTATTTTGATAACAGGTACGAAGCATTATATTATAAAGACGGGAGGGGAACGGCTGCAAAAAATAGTTTTTTCCGGGTAGAACTTCCGGATATCTCACCAGATCTCAGTTACCGCATAGAACTTGCATCCAAAAAAGATCAGCCAATTGAAACTTCATCAGAAAATTTTTCAGAATTAAACTACGGTAATACCGCCTACTATAAAACCGGGAAGTGGATGAAGGTGCTGGAAGATTATGTAGGCCAGCCGTTGTTTGATAGCTGTCTTCATGAATATTATAACCGCTGGAAGTTTAAGCATCCATCCCCGGACGATTTTAAAAAAGTAGTAGAAGATGTAAGTAAAAAAAATGTAGATTCTGTTTTTTTAATGCTGCATCAAAAAGGAAGTATAGAACCTGCGATAAAAAAAGAATTTAAATTACGCCCCTGCGTCAGTTTTAAAGATACCGACAAACACAATTATATTTTTATCTCACCGGCTGTCGGTTATAATTATTACGACAAATTCATGATAGGAGGCCTGGTTCACAATTATACATTGCCGGAACCTTCATTTCATTTTTTTGTTGCACCGATGTATGCAACCGGAAGTAAATCGTTTACGGGAATTGGCAAAGTGGGATACAGTATTTTGAGCTATGGATTTATCAGGAAAGCAGAAATTTCTGTGAGCGCTGAAAAATTTACCACGGATGATTATACTGATTCAACCGGCGCTAAGAACAATCTCGGATTTTCAAAGATCGTCCCCTCGCTAAAAATTATTTTCAGAAATAAAAATGCAACCAGCAGCCTCACAAAATCCATAGAATGGAAAACCTATTTTATTGAGGAAACGGGTTTATCAATTACGAGAGATATCGTACAGCAGGCCGACATAATTTCTTATCCAAAAATTGACCGTTATCTGAACCAGTTACAGGTAAAGGCGGATAACAACAGGGCGTTATATCCGTATTCGGGAGCATTGCAGGCAGAACAGGCCAGTGATTTCGTTCGCCTTGCTTTTGAAGGAAATTATTTTTTTAATTTTGCAAAAAATGGTGGCATAAGTGCCAGGTTATTTGGTGGTAAATTTATTTACCTGGGTGACAGAACTTTTGCCAAACAATTCGAAACGGACAGGTATCATTTAAATATGACCGGCGCAAATGGCTATGAGGATTATACTTACAGTAACTATTTTGCGGGAAGAAATGAATTCACGGGATTTCGTTCCCAGCAAATAATGATAAGAGACGGTGGCTTTAAGGTACGGTCAGATTTACTTAATAATAAAATTGGTAAAACCGATGACTGGCTGGCCGCATTAAATCTTAGTTCAGATTTTCCAGGGCAATTCAATCCCTTGCAGGTGCTCCCGGTTAAGATTCCATTGAAAGTTTTCCTTGATATCGGCACGTATGCAGAAGCATTGAAAAAAGATGCGCCAACAGGAAAATTTATTTATGATGCAGGCTTACAGTTAACCCTTTTAAAAAATCTCCTGAATATATACATTCCTGTTATTTACAGCAAAGTATATACTGATTATTTCAAGTCAACTATTCCTGATAAACGCTTCTGGAAAAATATTTCGTTCAGCATCGATATACAAAATTTCAGGTTTTCTAAATTTTTTGATGAGCCAAATCTTTAGATCTCCGGTTTGATATAATTCATTTACAAAAATGGAATTGAAAATCACTTATCTGCCGCAGGCAAATATTGATAAACAAAAATGGGATCGCTGTATCGACACGGCGGGTAATGGCTTAATCTATGCCTATTCATTTTACCTGGATGCGATGAGCAAAAACTGGGATGCGTTAATCATGAATGATTACGAAGCCGTAATGCCTTTAACCTGGAATAAAAAATATGGGATTTATTATTTATACCAGCCATTTTTCGCAGCACATCTCGGCGTATTTGGAAATAATCTTTCTTCAAAAATCGTACAATCGTTTTTAGAAACCATTCCTGTAAAATTTAAGTATTGGGATTTCTACCTGAATGAGAAAAACCTTTACGCCATCCCGGGTTTTACAATGTATGAACGAAGTAATTATGTTCTTTCTCTTGATAAAAGCTATGCAGATTTAACGGCTGGTTATGCCAAGAGCCACCTTAGAAATATCAGGAGGGCTATGGATGCCGGAAATATTTTGAAAAAAAATATTCCTGTTAGCGATGTTATTCTTCTTGCAAAAGAACAGACAAAAAACTTTTCTCCCGTTACAGATAAGGATTATGAAAATCTTACAGAGCTGTTCGCAGTTCTTGAGAAGAAAAACATGGCCGTTACTTATGGGATTTATTCGTCTCAGCAACAACTTGTGTCGTCTTCCGGCTGGTTTTTTTCTCATGACCGGGCCTATTATATTTTAGTGGGAAACCATCCCAACGGAAGAACTTCCGGGGCATCCCATTTAATGATCGGCCATTTTATACAGGAGCATGCGGGTAAAAAATTATTGCTCGATTTTGAAGGCAGCGATATTAAAAATCTTGCCTGGTTTTACAAAAGCTTTGGTGCAAAAGAAGAAAAATATCCGGGGATAAAACTGAACAGGCTTCCGGCAATAGTAAAACTATTCAAGCAATAGCGATTCGGCTAACACCAGGTCGGCCGGGGTTGTAATTTTAATGTTATTTACTTCTCCTTCAATTAAATTTACCGTAAGGCCAAATGCTTCTACAACAGAGGCTTCATCGGTAAAGGTCTCTTTATAGTCAATTTTGAAAGCAGGTAATAAAATTTTACTCTGAAAAGTCTGGGGAGTTTGAACCAATCTTAATTTATTGCGGTCGAGTATTTTATTTCCTGAACCGGTAATCATTCTTACACTATCGGTGCATTTCACAACGGGGATAGCCGTTCCGCTTTCAACAGCCGCTTCGTAACATTTTTTTATAAGATTGCCTGTTACCAGGCAACGCACCCCATCGTGAACAAAAACAATACTTTCTTCGTGTATTAAAGCGAGCCCGTTTTGCACAGAATGAAATCTCGTTTTTCCACCTGCGCATATGCGTAACCGTGAGTGACCAAAATATCCATCAATAATTTCCTGCCCCTTCCCAATATGTTCTTCAGGTAATACAAGAATAATTTCAAGATCTTCATAGGCCTCTAAAAATACTTTTAATGTATAATACAAAACAGGCTTATTTTTCAAAAGCAGGAATTGCTTTGGGAGTTCATTGTTCATCCGGCTTCCTTTTCCCCCGGCAACTATTAGGGCAATCTTCTTCATATATTTTTACAGGTTCAACTTCCGTAAATAGCGACCATATGTACGCCATCACTGTCTTTTAACCCGCGGTACATTCCCGGGCTGTTAAAAACAAGGGCAGCATTGCCTTTGGCGTCCACGCCAATCAATCCACCCTCGCCGTGCATCCCAACAAGTTTTTTCATAACAACTTCTTCGCACGCCTGCTGAAGGCTCATATTTTTATATTCCATAAGACAGCTTACATCATAGGCCGCCACTGCTTTAATAAAAATTTCGCCATGGCCGGTGCATGATATGGCACAGGTTTTATTATTGGCATAATTGCCTGCTCCAATTATGGGAGTATCGCCTATGCGTCCAAATTGCTTATTCGTCATACCGCCCGTGGAGGTGGCTGCTGCAAGGTTTCCATCCCTGTCGCAGGCGACTGCGCCTACTGTTCCGAATTTTTTATCTCTCGCCAGCCCTGCGGGCTTATTATCTGTATGGTCGAGCTGGTACATATCGCTGTCTCTTACTTCGAGCCACTGGTTGTAACGAAAGCCGGAATAAAAATATTCGTCGGGTTCTGATTTAATTCCCTGTTGCATTGCAAAATCATTGGCTCCTTCGCCACTTAAAAAAACATGCCCGCTATGCAGCATAACTTCTTCAGCAAGTTCAACAGGATTGCGAATGTCCTTTACACCTGCAATGGCTCCTGCATCCAATGTCCTTCCGTCCATAATCGCCGCATCCATTTCGTGCGCCCCGTTTTTTGTGAACACTGATCCCTTACCGGCATTGAAAAGCACATTATCTTCCATAACCACCACCGCCGCCTTCACCGCGCTCACTGCTGTGCCTCCGGTTTCTAAAATGGCATAGCCTGCATCCAGTGCTTCTTTCAATGCGCTCCTGTAAGCAGCTTCAAGTTCCAGTGTCATGTCTTCCTTTAAGATCGTGCCGGCGCCTCCGTGTATGGCAATTGAAATTTTTGTCATTCAAAAATTGTTATTCAATAATCAAAAAAATTATTGGCAGGGTCAAATTCAAAATTATTCCCCGGCAATTATCAGTTCCTTACATTCTTTCAACAGTTTTTCCTTATTGATTGCCGCTGTTCCAACTTCCTCACATACAATTCCACCCGCGATATTGGCAACCTCGGCGGCGAGGTGAATGCTCATTGTAGATGCGTAAACAAGTGAGGCAACTGCGATGACTGTATCCCCTGCCCCGCTTACATCTGCAATATTCCTGCGGTGAGAAGGAATAATATTTTTATTGTCATTTTCCTGGTAAAAAATCCCTCTCTCCGATAAAGTGATCATTGAAATAGAGTGATCCAGGTTTTCTTTTAATTTACCATGAATATCAGAAAGCATTTCGCCGGAAATTTCTTCAGGAAGAAGATTAAGGCTTGTGAATACTTCGTGCAAATTGGGCTTAAATAATGTTGCGTTTTTATAGGAAAAAAAATTTCCTCTTTTCGGGTCCACAGCCGTGTATATGTTGCTTTTATTGCAAAGCTCAATGGTGTTGGCTATAATATTTTTTGTAAGAATGCCTTTATTATAATCTTCAAAAATAACCACACCGGGTTTTTCAGAAAGAATATATTTTTCTACCTGGCCCTGTAGTTTCGTTTCATCTGTTTCATCAATATCGTCTGTATGTTCAGCATCCAGCCGCATCATTTGCTGGTTACGGCTTATGATGCGAATTTTATTGGTGGTAATCCTTTTTTTACTTTCAAGAATAAACCGGGTATCAATATTTTTTTGCTGCATCAATTGCATGAGCTGAATCCCGTCCTCATCATCACCCAATATGGTAAGCAATGCCACGGATGCCCCCAATGCCTGCACATTCAGGGCAACATTTCCTGCGCCACCAATCCGCTGTTCTCTTTTGGTCACCGCAACAACAGGCACAGGTGCTTCAGGCGAGATCCTGTCTACATTTCCCCACCAGTAGGTATCAAGCATTACATCCCCAATTACTGCCACTTTCATTTTGGAAATATCGGTAAACAACTTATTAAAGTCAACCGCCATTTAATTAGAATTTAATTTATTTTTCTTCGGTGAAACGATATAATAAATCGGGATGCCCAGAGCTGCAATGACCAGGCCCGGCCATGTATATCCCTGTTTATAAATAATAAGTAAAATGCAAAATGTAAGACCCATCAAAATATAAATTGCCGGCAATACCGGGTAGCCAAAAGCCTTATAAGGCCTTTCTGCATCGGGCATTTTCTTTCTTAAAATAAAAATCCCATAAATAGTAAGCACATAAAATATTACCACAACAAATGAGATCATATCCAGCAGATCGCCATATTTGCCACTGAGGCATAACAGTGATGCTACCACGCATTGCACCCACAGTGCCCACGCCGGAACCGAATGTTTATTTAAGGTACCTGCCTTTTTGAAAAACAGCTCATCCTTAGCCATACTGTAATATACCCTGGCGCCCGCGAGTATTAGTCCATTATTGCAACCAAATGTAGAAATCATGATCATAACCGCAATCACTTTGGTACCTATGTTGCCAAAAATTGAATTGGCAGCCGCCACGGCAACCCTGTCCTGGGGCGCAAAAGCTATATCATGCATGGGTAATACTGCCGTGTACACCATGTTTGCGCCTACATATATTATGGTTACGATAAAGGTTCCCAGGAAAAGACTAAGCCCAATGTTCCGTTTTGGGTTTTTTATTTCCCCGGCTATAAATGTTACATTATTCCATGCATCGCTGCTAAAGATAGAGCCGACCATGCTTGCCGCTATGGCGCCCAATATGCCAACTCCGATCACTCCTTCCACAGCACCGTTGTCACTTAATTTCTTCATATTGAATGCACCGGCCCAGTTTGCATGCCATACTTCCGGCTTAAAAAATATGATACCGGCGATTATTAAACCTAATAAAGAAAGAAGCTTTGTCGAAGTAAAAATATTCTGAATCCATTTGCCGCCCTTAACCCCCTTGGTATTGGACCAGGTAAGAAACATAATTAATAAAATGGAAACGAGCTGTGCCGGGTACAGTTTAAAAAATCCCAACTGGAATAAAATATTTTCATCTTTTACATCAAGAGCCGGGAAAAAATACCCCGTAAATTTTGAGAATGCTACACCTACGGCCGCAATGGTACCCGTTTGTATAACGGCGAAAAAACTCCAGCCATACACAAACCCAACCAAAGGATTGTAAGCCTCTTTCAAATAAACATACTGGCCGCCCGCTTTTGGAAACATGGCACTTAATTCCCCATAACTCACTGCAGCCACAAGCGTCATAAAACCTGTGAGAAGCCATACAACGATAACCCATCCGGCACTGCCAACATTGCGGGTAATATCTGCGCTTACTATGAAAATTCCGGAACCGATCATCGATCCTGCCACGATCATGGTCGCATCAAATAACCGGAGGCTCGGCTTAAAAGTGGTGGGGTGCTCACTCATAAAAAAATCCCGTTTTATCAGGCGGGATTGAAGATAAATATTTATTTCAGATTGCTTCTTCCAAATCATTTTTTATTTTCTGAATATAAATTATTCAGGCCTGCAATCACATCGGTTGTAATGTTCAAAGTGGAATCTTTATAAAACATAAACCCCGGCTCATAAGAAAATATATATGAATATGTTCCATCTTTATTATACTGCTTCAGGTAATCCTGTATGCGGGTTAATATATCTTCTTTCATTTTTGAATTATAATTATA
>JBDTZL010000427.1:0-4795 GCA_040005125.1 Ginsengibacter sp. | reverse complement strand
GCGGTACGATAATTATCAGTTACAATGTCAGCAACTAATAAATCGGGTGTAATTTGTTTTGGTGCTTTAAACATGTCATTTAAATTGAAACTATTTTAATAATCATCAAAACTAAAATTCTTTCTCTCTATTAATCATGATTATTATCATATTAAAGAGTGATGCATATCAACCTTATATGAACCTTCCATAAGTATTTTTGATAATTGCAGATAAAATGATGATTTTTCTTAGTATGACATGGTCATTAAGGAATCCCTGGTTACCTGCCTCATATAATTATTCACTTTAAAATAAATTTTATGAATGAGTTATTGTCAAAACCTTTATCGCAGATTGTGAACGAGCAACACCAAACTGCCTCGGTTTTTGAAAAATACAATCTTGATTATTGCTGCAGGGGTAATCGTTCTCTCGAGGATGCCTGCTGCGAAGATCATATCTCCTTACCTGAAGTTGTTGCTGAACTTCAAAATATTTATGCCAATAAAACAAACGAATTGGATTTCAATAAAATAAAATTATATCAGTTGGCCGATTATATTGTTTATACTCACCATAGCTATGTAAAAAAAGAACTACCCCTGATTCTTTCTTACCTGGAGAAAGTAGCTTCCGAACATGGCAAGCGACATAATGAGTTGTATAAAATATCATCATTATTTGTTGATCTTTCGAATGAGATGACCCATCATATGCTCAATGAAGAAACCGTTTTGTTCCCGCGTATAAATCAGCTGGAGCAGTATAGTTTTGCACCGGTGCTGTATGATATTAAATATTTTGAATACCTTCTGTCGCCCATAACCGATATGGAAGATGAACATGAGGACGCCGGAAATATTATGGCAGCAATAAGAAAATTAACTAATAATTATACGCCCCCGCCAGATGCCTGCAGCACTTTTAAATTATTATACATAAATCTTCAGGAATTTGAAATTGACCTGCACCATCATGTACACCTGGAAAACAGCATTCTGTTTCCCAAAGCCCTTTTAATGGAAAGAGAATTAAAGCTCAATGCTCTTAATTAATCTTTGCAAAATCGGAGCAAAAATTGATTACACAAATTTGTGCACTAATTACACCAATTAAGGAAAATTCCAACATTCGTGTAATTCGTGTTCTGAAATTCGTGTTATTGGCCATGCGACAGAATCAGTTTACTCAGCACCATTGGTCAATTAGTATTGCGCAGCTTTACTCAAAATGTAATCAATGTGTTCCTCCAATATTCTATTGATCCTATGTGTGAAAAATTGAGCGTTTCAAAATTTGAGAATTATCGAAATGTTATTAATATAATTAAAAAAGATAATAGTCTGATAGAAAACTACCCTGGTCAAAATTAGCTACCCGGTTTTTATATAAACTTTTACCAAATCATTTTATTCTCTTAGTAAAAAGCCTCTTATTGATTTATTTTTGAGGTGCAGGTACTAATCCAAACGTGGATTGGCGGTAAGTCCTGGCACGACACCTTGGAATAACAGGCAATTTTTAAAAATGACTATTTTTTGTAAAAATTATTTATAATATTGTTGAAAATAAGTCAGCGTGGCTATAGTATGGAAAACTTAGAAAAAGGAAAATTTATGGTACTTCAAACAAGCGATTTTGTTTGAATGGGCTCACAATCGTTGACTCGGGGTTTTATCATTATTCAGAATGCCCATTTTGCTTTTACGACTAAAGGAAACCTGGTCGAAACACATGAAACGAGGCAAATTCAATTATCTGCCGGTTGTTTACAATATAATCACAGCGATGAACCTCATTGTAATTCGAAGTATTCAGATCTTGTAGCAGCATTGCATATTGATATCGATACAATTGGTTCAAAAATATGACATCATGTACTGTCATATTGAGGGGGTAAAGGAAATCAGGAGTTCCGTTATAAAAAATATTTTTCATAACCCGTTCGGAGAGGTAAAGTGCTTTGACAATGCATCTGATTTATCAATTGAAAGTATGGTTTTGCAGTCAGTTTATGAAATGATTCACAATAACCTTTTGCAACCACCGGCAACCCTGCCTGGATATTTAAGACAAAGGGATCTATTATATGACAGGTACAATGAAAATATATCGTTACAGGAAATCGCTTTAGAAATTAATATGATTTTTTAAAAAATGATTGGGTCGCCGCCTGAAATCCCGAACTTTGAACTTTTCCTCTTTACACCAATGAATTAAAGTAGCCGCTTCGAAACCTTTTTTACAATTCGTTTATTCATGACCGTTATGATAGTATGAAAAACACAGGGGCACTCACACCCGGTTTTTTATTGCATATATGTTGCGATATTCCCAACTCCCCGATAGAATTATTTTACAATAAAGCGAAAGGATCTTATCAATACACCACAATCATAGAAGCTCTCTTTTGATATAGCTTTTCAGTTTTTAAAAACCAGATAGATAAAATGCCTGCATGGTATTCTGCTTTATTGAAATCGGTATCAATATTTTCTGGAAGTAAAAGTTTATGGGTAAAACACTCATAGTTAAAAGTATGCCTGTGGTATTTCTCATTTTCGATTCTTTTGGGTTCTTTATGCAATGCGGCAATAGATAAAATCCCAAACTCATTGACACTCACAAAAAAATCTTCCCGGTTAAGTCCCGGAGCAGCCACCTCAATCCTATAATATTCGGGAGTTTCACAAATATTGTGAGCAGGGCTACTGGCTCCTTCATGTGGTTTAGAAAGTTCCTCTGCCAGCGTTTCAAATTTGCTTTGAACGGGTGTGTATTCACCAGGATACGTTGAAATTCCGGGATAATTGGTAACAGTCAACATGATACATGGATTTTATATGGTGATTAAGAAAAACATTACATATTTAACTGACGAAACTTCTTCTTTCGCGAAGGTCAAAAATTTCGCCGGATTATTTGTATTAATTTTTTACGAACTAAAATACTTTAATTCCCAGGATTCTAATATCAACATTCTTCATCTGGTGGTTGTTTATAACATATTAAATAAAAGAACGCTATTTCATCCTGATATATTGTAAAGACATATAAAATTACTATATATATAATAAGCACGTATGATTCCAGGCGGATGTTCCGGTGATATTTATCAGCTTGTATTAAGGTAAAAATCATGGATCAGCATCTGCTGCTGTTCTATTTTTGGGCCGTATTTTTATTTTAACAGACCTCATCGGCCGGAAAATCAAAAGGAACCGGCAAAGTTGATTACAGTAGGTATTAAGTTTGTAGTGTCAAATTAAAAGAAAAAAACGGAAGGATTGAAAACCATAAAAAATTTAAAAATGAAAGCATTAGTTTATCACGGCCCCGGTAAAAAATCCTGGGAAGAAAAGCCACATCCAATTATCCTGGACGCCACGGATGCAGTTGTAAAAATTTATAAAACAACCATTTGTGGAACAGATCTGCATATTCTTAAAGGGGATGTACCGGAGGTCACTGACGGCCGTATTTTAGGCCATGAAGGGGTAGGTGTGATTGAAGAAGTTGGGACTGCAGTTACCGGTTTTAAAAAAGGAGACCGTGTTTTGATTTCGTGTATTTCCTCTTGCGGTAAATGTGAATATTGTAAAAAAGGAATGTACTCGCATTGCGAGAAAGGAGGATGGATATTAGGCCATCTTATTGATGGCACACAGGCAGAATATGTCAGAACTCCTTTCGCAGATAACAGCCTTTACCATATTCCTGAAAACGCAGATGAAGAAGCTTTGGTCATGTTAAGCGATATTTTGCCTACAGGTTTTGAATGTGGTGTATTAAACGGGCAGGTTAAGCCGGGAGATATTGTGGCAATAGTAGGTGCAGGGCCTATTGGTATGGCAGTATTACTCACGGCACAGTTTTACACACCAGCTGCAATCATTATGATTGACATGGATGATAATCGTTTACAGGTTGCTAAAACTTTTGGAGCGACACATACTATTAATAACCAGCAGGAAGACGCTATTGCAAAAGCATTAAGCCTTACAGAAAATAAAGGAGTTGACGTAGCCATTGAAGCAGTTGGAATTCCTGCCACATTTGAATTATGTCAATCTATCATTGCTCCCGGCGGGCACATTGCCAATGTGGGTGTTCACGGTAAAAGTGTTTCGTTGCACCTGGAAACATTGTGGTCTAAAAATATAACTATTACAACACGTCTCGTTGATACGGTAACTACCCCTATGTTATTGAAAACGGTATCTTCACAGAAAATAGATCCCACAAAATTGATAACCCATCATTTTCCCCTGCAAAATATAATCCAGGCTTATGATACTTTTCAAAATGCTGCCAGGGATAAAACTTTAAAAGTTATCTTAACAAATGAAGATGTGAAATAATGTTGAACAGAAGCCGGATGGTTAGGGAAGATTAATAAGTCTTTCTGACCCGAAGAATGAGTTGCGCTGCAATTATTAATAATTATCAATATCTATGGAAGACAAAAAAAGCATTTCTGCTGAAGTTGCTGTAAAGATCATTCAATCGGGCAACAGGGTTTTTATTCATGGCAGTGCGGCAACTCCCATGCATATTTTGCAGGCATTGCAAAAGAGACATGCAGAACTAAACAATGTAGAATTAGTAAGCATTACTACTTTAGGGAATATTAATTTTAATAATCCGCTTTATAAAGACAGTTTTTTTATAAACTCTTTGTTTGTATCAGAAAACAGCCGGTCAATTGTCAATAGTGATCATGGAGATTACGTGCCCATATTCCTGAGCCAGATTCCACAATTGTTCAAAGAAAATATTTTGCCTTTGGATGTAGCCATTGTACAGGTTTCTC
>JBDTZL010000359.1:0-4803 GCA_040005125.1 Ginsengibacter sp. | reverse complement strand
GGCCATGATAGTTTTTATATAGCCTCACAAATTGCAGCAATAGCAAAGCAAAATAATTACGACCTTATTTTTACGGGTAAAGAAACCATTGATTACAATGGCTCCTCTATTGGCGGGATGCTTGCCGAACTGCTTGAGTTGCCATATATTTCGCTGGCAACCAAATTTTCACTTAACGGAACTGCGGCTACGGTTAACCGTGAGATAGAAGGTGGCGAAGAAGTGGATGGGGTAACCCTCCCCGTTGTAGTTAGCTGCCAGAAAGGTGTTGCTGAACAACGCATTCCAAACATGAGGGGCATTATGGGCGCAAGAACGAAACCATTGAAAGTAACGGAACCTGTAGACGCAGATATCCTGACTTCAATAGATTCGTTTGAATTACCTCCGCCAAAAGCAGGTGTAAAGCTTGTTCCTGCAGATCAGCCTGAGGAATTGGTAAGGCTTTTACATGAAGAAGCTAAGGTGTTTTAAGTACCCCTAACCCCTAAAGGGGAATAATAGAAGTTCACAGTTTTTGATACGTAATTTTCAAATTTTTAAATTATTCTATGAGCGTATTAGTTTTTCTTGACCAGTCGGAAGGGCATATTAAAAAAAATTCATTGGAAGCTGCTTCTTATGGTACGAAAGTGTCAGAAATGCTCAATACAACAGCGGAAGGGATTGTGCTGGGAACGGTAAAGGATGACCTCGCTGCCCTGGGCAAATATGGGTTGAAAAAAATCCATTCTCAAAAAAATGAGGCACTTGATAATTTCGATGATGAGGTTTTTACTCACATAATTGCCGAAGTTGCAAAAAGTACCGGCGCAACCGTTATTATTTTTTCAAACAACTTTAATGGCAAGGCGATTGCTCCCCGCTTGTCGGTAAGATTGAAAGCTGGGTTGGTTTCAGGCGCAGTGGCGTTGCCGGAAATCAGTAACGGATTTACCGTAAAGAAAAATGTTTTTAGCGGAAAAGCCTTTGCCAATGTGTCCATTAAATCAGGTATAAAAATAATTTCCTTAAATGCCAATGCCTATAAAATAATTGAGGCTGAAGGAACAGCAGAAATAGCAGAATTAAACACAGAAATACCCGCGTCAAGAGTAAAAGTAAAAGAAGTAAATAAAGTGGTGGGGGAAATTCCCTTATCAGAGGCTGAAATAGTCGTAAGTGGTGGCCGTGGATTGAAGGGCCCTGAAAACTGGGAAATTGTAACAGACCTTGCGAAAGCATTGGGCGCCGCGACAGCATGCAGCCGGCCTGTAAGTGACAGCGACTGGAGGCCCCACCACGAACATGTGGGCCAGACAGGGCTTACAATTGCACCCGATTTATATATTGCGATAGGTATTTCCGGGGCTATTCAGCATCTTGCAGGCGTTAACCGGAGTAAGACAATTGTCGTAATTAATAAAGATCCCGAAGCTCCGTTCTTTAAAGCGGCAGATTATGGAATCGTAGGTGATGCCTTTGAAGTAGTGCCCAAAATTACCGCGGCGGTAAAAAAATTAAAGGGTCTATAGCTCTGGATGGAATAAATTCGCCGTAACTTTTTTGCGGGAAGCTTTTCATTTATTGAAAGGCTTTAATTTTTATATATTTGCCGATAACAAAATTTATTAAATAAAGGGATTGGTATGAAGAAAATAGAATTGGAGATCGTTGCCCTTTCTCATAGTATTACGCAAACGCATTCTTATGCGGTTGTGCTGGGTGAAGTGAATGGGTTACGCCGCCTTCCTATTGTGATCGGGGGCTTTGAGGCGCAGGCTATAGCAGTGGCGCTCGAACGCATGCAACCCAGCCGCCCACTTACCCACGACCTCATGAAAAATTTTATGATGGCCTTTAATATTGAGCTTCATGAGATCATTATTAACGATTTACAGGAAGGAATTTTTTATTCTAAATTAGTATGCTCCACAGAACATGATACAGTAGAAATTGATTCACGTACCTCCGATGCTGTTGCCCTGGCTGTACGCTTTGGCTGCCCCATTTACACATATGATAATATTCTTGACAGTGCAGGCATCTTAATGGAAGAAGATGATAAGAAGAAGAAAGTTGTCGTGTCTCATACCGATACCACCAGCGATGATCTCAAAAAATTATCAATAGCTGAGCTTGAAAACCTGTTGGCCGAGGTTCTGGAGCAGGAAGACTATATAAAAGCCGCCTCTATAAGAGATGAAATTAAATTCAGGAAAACAGGATAGATCCGGGCCGGCTTCATTCTTTTTTTCAAAGTTTGGCTTACTAGTGTCGTGTCACACATAAATTGGCTAATATCCCACAAATCTGCCTGTCGGCAGACAGCTTTGTGGGAAAAGATGTAGTGACAAAAGATTGTTGACAGGGCACTGTGCTATGTTAATCATGATCCGGCGCATGCCCCACAAAGCCACGGAGGCCACAAAGCATTTTTCTTTGCGCTCTTTGAGCCTTTGTGGGAAAATTTGTTACGCCAAAACAAACTTAACTTAACGCTAATTTACAGTTTATTTTCACCTGTAATTTTTTGCTTTAGCCAGGAATATGATAGCTTTTCCAAATTGTAAAATAAATCTTGGCCTCAACATTCTTCGCAAAAGAGCCGATGGGTTTCATGATCTCGAAACTGTTTTTTTTCCGGCAGGCCTGAGCGATGTTTTGGAAATTCTTCCTGCGCCCGATAATATAACACAATTTACAGTTACGGGTATTTCACCTGGCAAACCCGAAGACAATTTGTGTATGAAAGCTTTTAATCTTTTAAAAAAAGATTATCCTCAATTGCCTGGGATAAATATGCATCTTCATAAAGCGATTCCGCCGGGAGCAGGGCTTGGCGGGGGTTCTGCAGATGCAGCTTTTACTTTACAATTGCTTGACATAAAATTCAATCTTGTTGTCCCGCCCAAAAAAATGCTGGAATATGCTTTACAACTAGGCAGTGATTGCCCGTATTTCCTTGTAAACAAACCATGCCTTGGTACCGGCCGCGGCGAAGTGCTGGAACCTGTGAATTTGTCTCTTTCAGGGTATAAAATTTTATTGATTAATCCTGGAATACATATTAATACGGGAGAAGCATTTAAGCAAATAAACCCCACAGTGCCTGCAAAAAAAATCAAAGAAATTATTCAACAACCTATAGAAACCTGGAAGGAGGAATTGGCAAACGATTTTGAAAAAATCATTTTTAATAAATACCCACTGTTAAAAAAAATTAAAGAAAGCTTTTATGAAAACGGAGCAATATACTGTGCTATGAGCGGCAGCGGTAGTACATTATATGGAATTTTTAAAAAAGACTCAAATATCAATTATCCTGCTGAACCTGCTTACTTTTATAAAATATTTGATCTGGCCTGATTTTATAGAAACTTTAGTTCTGAAAAATTGCACAAAATATTTCTCATATTTTTCCTGGTACCCATTTCTGATAATCTTTCGGCGCAGTCTGACAGCGCCAGTTTCTTTTCGCTTCATTATAATATTGACTCACTTAGAAAAATGTATGGAGAAAAAAAGCACATGCTCAAAAAATATGAACTGCAAACTCTCATAGCGCTCTCCTATTACCCGGAATTATTGAACGAGCATATTCGCTTTGAATATACAGATATTAACAGCACAGCTCAAACAACAGTAACCTTCGGATCAATATTTAAAAAAATAAATAAACAATATATCATTTTTATCAATGATGATATAAAGAGAACCGGAATCCTGTTGTCGGATGCTCCCTTCGATGCCCAGGTTGCAGTACTGGGGCATGAACTTGCTCATGTAACTGATTTTAAAACCCGAAGTTTTTTTGATATGGTGTGGTGGGGAATCAGCTACCTGGTAGTAAAGCAACGAACAAGAATCGAGATGAGGACCGACCAGTCAACTATTCTTCATGGATTGGGATGGCCGTTATATAATTGGGCCGATTTTGTATTGAATCATTCAAGAGCTAATAAGCGCTATAAAAGAGTTAAAGAAACAAAGTATATGCAGCCTTACGAAATATTGGAATATATAAGTAAGCTCAAACTGCAATAGTACCCATTACTGTAATTTTTTTTGTGACAGGAATTACGAATAAGCCTGCAAAAAAAATATATCTTTGCAGCCTTAACAGTAATTTCATTTTGAACGCCCTAATTTCCATACAACATTTCCTCGGGTTAAACCTGGATTTTCTAGATCACAGGATATAACCATATCGTCCCCTGACTGCTTCTTTTTCCCGTTGACTTTTTCATTTCATTTTTTAAAATTCTTTTTATGGAATCACAAATAATTGCTTCACAAACAAGTCATTTTATTGACCTGGAAAATACGTATGGCGCACACAACTATCATCCTATGCCTGTTGTACTTCAGAAGGGAAAAGGTGTGTTTGTGTGGGATGTTGAGGGAAAAAAGTATTATGATTTTTTAAGTGCTTATTCTGCAGTAAACCAGGGCCATTGTCACCCAAAAATTATACAGGCACTGATTGACCAGGCCCAAAGGCTTACGCTTACCAGCAGGGCTTTTCATAGCGACGCACTGGCAGAGTTTACTCAATATATTACGGGCTATTTCGGGTACGATAAAGTATTACCGATGAATACAGGAGCCGAGGCTGTTGAAACTGCCATGAAACTTTGCAGGCACTGGGGATACAAGGTAAAAAATATTCCTGCAAATAAAGCAAGGATAATCGTTTGTTCCAATAATTTTCATGGACGTACGCTGGGGATTATTTCTTTTAGTACAGACACAATTGCAAAAAAAGATTTTGGGCCTTATCTTCCGGGTTTTGATGTAATTCCATATAATAATCTTCAGGCA
>JBDTZL010000351.1:0-4809 GCA_040005125.1 Ginsengibacter sp. | reverse complement strand
TTAATTATTTACTAATATGAAATTTGCTTTTTGACAATTTCAGCAGACCCTAAATTAAAGGGAACAATATCTCCGGGAAAATACTTTCAACGACCGGCAACAAGAAATTTGAAATTATTTTGTTGGTTCCGGCAATTTACTTTCACGGCTTTACAGGAGTGCTTAACAGGGCTGCACCCTGTTTTAGTATATAGCGCCCTTTCAGGGCTTGGATAAAATTTCGGTAAAATATTTCAAATTATCTTGCCTGGTTATCATTGCCTTGTTGCTATTGCCCATTGAGATTATTACAAATAACTTCCAACCTTTGTAATTTTAAGCACATTGGTAGGTAAATGGAGGTTTACCGGTGTGCTTCCGGTGTTTACAACAATATCCCCGATTTTTAAAAAACCCCTTTCCTGCAAAATCCCGATCTGGTCGGAGAATATATGATCAAGGCTTTCTTCTTCATCATAAAATATGGCGCGTACGCCCCAGCTAAGGCTTAACTGGTTGATAAGACTTCTTTCCTTGCTAAAAATATATAAAAGAGATTTTGGCCTGTAACTGCTTAGCATAAAGGCAGTGTAACCGGTTTGTGTCATACCTATCAATGCTTCAGCTTTTGCATCCTGTGCAAGCTTGCAAGCGCTGTAACATAATGCGTCACTTAAGAAAGAAGGCGAGTGCGGCTGTGGCGCCAGTATATCATCACGGTTATAGTCATACGCAGTTTTCTCTATTTCGAGAATGATCTTACTCATGGTTTCTATTACCAATGTGGGATGCAGCCCTGTAGCTGTTTCAGCGCTAAGCATCAGTGCATCTGCACCTTCAAGAACCGCGTTAGCAACATCTGTGATCTCGCTCCTGTTGGGCTTTACGCGATCTATCATGCTTTCCATCATTTGCGTGGCAACTATTACCGGCTTTGCCCGGTGCATGCATTTTCGAATAATTTCTTTTTGGATCAATGGAACTTTTTCAATAGGCAGCTCAACGCCAAGATCACCGCGCGCGATCATGATGCCATCGCTTTCAATAATGATATCGCGGATGTTAATGATCGCCTCAGGCTTTTCAATTTTCGCAATTACTTTTGCCTTACTTTGTCTTGCTTTTAGAATATCTTTTAAACCGGTTATATCTTTTACTTCCCTTACAAATGAAAGCGCTATCCAGTCAACATTCTGCCCAAGTATAAATTCCAGGTCTGCCAGATCCTTTTCAGTAAGCGCAGGTAAAGAAATTTTTGTGTCGGGCAAATTGAGCCCTTTTTTTGATGAAAGTATCCCACCCACTACCACTACTACTTCAACATCATTGTTGGGTAAAATTTTGGTGACCTTTACCTCAAGCTTTCCATCGTCAATCATTATCACGTTACCGCGAACAACATCATTGTGGAGGTTGGGATAACTCACATAGATCTGCTTTCTGGTTCCGATACATTTTGTATTTGTAAAAGTTAGTTTATCTCCGGGATTTATTTCGAGTGCATTATTTTCAATTTCACCTACTCTTAATTTGGGCCCCTGCAAATCGGCAAGAATGGCTATATTATAAGGAAGCGATTTATTGATCGTGCGGATATTTTCAATTATCCTGGCTTTGTCTTCATGAGACCCGTGGGAAAAATTCAGCCGAAAAACATTTACTCCTGCTTTTACAAGCTCTACCATTTTATCGTATGTGTCACAGGAGGGACCGACCGTTGCAACAATTTTGGTGCGCTTTATGGAATGTTCCAGTCCTGCTTTTTTGTCCATCTCACTATGCAGGTATTTTTTGATATTTTTAGACATGTATTACTTTTAGGTTGTAGTTTGTAATGGAGAGTTTTTGGAAAGCCGGTCTTTTAAAATCTAATATAGAATAATAAATCTTTCAATATTTACGAGGAAAGAATTCTTACAATCTTCATCCAGTCCTCGCTTATTTTTTGTTTCTTTTTTACAGCCTCATCAAGAGGAATGTAATGCATGCGGTTGTTTACAATTCCCACAAAAACATTGAATCGTCCTTCCATAAGACATTCAACAGCCGAATAGCCCATACGGCTTGCAATCAGCCTGTCAAAGCACGTAGGCGCACCTCCTCTTTGAATATGACCCAGGATGCAAACCCTCACTTCCTGCTCGGGCATTCTTTCGGTAATTATTTTTGCTATTTCAGCCCCGCCAAATGCTTCACCTTCCGCGACAACAATAATATTTACTAATTTTTTTCTTCCCTGCTTTTCAGCAAGTGCCTGTATGATGTCCTCAATATCGGTTCTTCGTTCAGGGATCAAAATATTTTCAGCGCCTGTGGCAATACCGCTGTGCAAGGCAATATATCCTGAATCTCTGCCCATAACTTCAATTACAAAAAGACGGTCGTGGGCATCGGCTGTATCCCTCACCTTATCGATTGCTTCCACAGCAGTATTTACAGCGGTATCGAAACCAATAGTAAAATCAGTGCCGGCAATATCTTTGTCAATAGTACCGGGCAAACCAATACAGGGCATATCAAATTCATTACTGAATATTTTGGCTCCCCTGAAAGAACCATCACCGCCAATTATCACCAGCCCGTTAATTCCCAGCGTTTTTAAATTATGGCATGCCTTTTCCCTTCCTTCATATGTAAAAAATTCCTTGCATCGTGCGGTTTTTAAAATAGTTCCTCCGCGTTGGATAATATTGGCTACGCTTTTACTTTCCATCTTTATAATATCACCATCGATCATACCGGAATAGCCACGCAAAATTCCATATACTTCCATTTTATTATAAATGCCGGTACGAACAACGGCTCTTATAGCGGCGTTCATCCCCGGCGCATCTCCGCCGGATGTAAGCACACCTATTTTGGTTATTTTTCTTTCCGCCATTTGTAAAAATTTCCTTGTTAAAGGTTAATGATTCCTTAATAAAAGTGTCAAAAATACACATTTAGGATTAGTATTGATAAATGAAATATCATCAATTTAATTATCTTCATTCGAAATTATTTATTCATGCAAAAATTTTTTTTATCTGTCATTTTGCTTATGTTAGTTAACTCGCCAATTTTTACACAAATAAAATATCCGCAAACCAAAAAAGCAAGCCAGGAAGACGATTACTTTGGCACAAAGGTACCAGATCCTTACCGCTGGCTTGAAAATGATAACAGCGATGAAACAAAAGGATGGGTCACCGCAGAAAATAAAATTACTCATGAATACCTTTCCTCTATTCCATTTAATAGTAAAGTAAAGAAAAGGCTTGAAGAAATGTGGAATTATGCAAAATATAGTTCTCCCTTTAAAGAAGGCGATTATTATTATTTCTATAAGAATGACGGGCTGCAAAATCAAAGTATTCTGTACAGGCAACCCGGATTAAATGGAACTCCAGAAATATTTATTGATCCCAATACCATGAGTAAGGATGGAACTGCTGCCATAGGAACGCCTTCTTTTAGTAAAAATAAAAAATATGCAGTTTATCTTGTAGCACAGGCCGGGAGCGACTGGCAGGAGGCGCACATCATGAACGTGCAGGATAAAAAATTATTAAATGATGAGCTGGATTATATTAAATTCAGCGGCACATCCTGGAAGGGTGATGATGGATTTTATTATAGCCGGTACCCCACCCCGGATGAAAAGAATAAACTTACCAATCAAAATCAAAATCACAAAGTTTATTATCATAAATTGGGAACTCTGCAAAGTGAAGATGCTTTGATTTACGAGGATAAAGAACACCCGTTAAGAACGATAGGGGCAGGGCTTAGTGAAGATGAGCATTTTTTAGTCCTGGGTAAAAGTGAAGGTACCAGCGGCGCCGAAATCCGTGTAAAGGATATGAAAAATGTGTCAGCGGGTAATGATTTTAAATTATTGATAAAGGGATTTGATACGGAAGCTGAATTTATAGATAATGACGGAGATAAATTATTGGTGCGCACCAATGCAGATGCACCAAATTATAAAGTAGTGCTTATTGACCCCCAAAATCCTTCAAAAGAGAACTGGAAAATTATAATTCCGGAAAGAAAAGAATTATTGGAATCAGTGGGTACTGCCGGGCATAAATTATTTCTTACTTATTTGCAGGATGCATCCAGCAGGGTATACCAAACCACTTATAGCGGTACTCTCGAAAGGGAAATAAAGTTGCCGGGGATTGGCTCTGCCGGAGGCTTTGGAGGGTATGCTACCGATAAAGAGATTTTCTATACCTATACTTCATTCGACTATCCTGCTGCAATTTTCAGGTATAACATTGCTACCGGGCAAACCGATCTTTTCAGGAAGAGTGAAGTGAAAATAAATGCTGATAATTATCAAACGGTTCAGTCGTTTTGTACCAGCAAAGATGGTACAAAAGTTCCCATGTTTATTACCTATAAAAAGGGGCTTCAGCTAAATGGGAACAATCCCGTATTATTATATGGCTATGGTGGATTTAATATTCCAATGACCCCCGGATTTTCAATTTCCAATGCATTTTTCCTGGAACAGGGAGGGGTTTCTGTTATAGTAAATCTGAGAGGCGGAAGCGAGTATGGCGAATCGTGGCACAAAGCAGGAATGCTGGAAAAAAAACAAAATGTATTTGATGATTTTATTGCTGCTGCCCGGTTTTTGATAGATAAAAAATATACCAATCCCCAAAAGCTCGCCATACGCGGTGGCAGCAATGGAGGATTATTGGTAGGAGCAGCAATGACCCAGCGGCCCGATCTTTTTAAAGTAGCTATCCCGCAGGTTGGCGTGATGGATATGCTGCGGTATCACAAGTTCACGATTGGCTGGGCGTGGGCAACAGAATATGGAAGCAGCGATAAAAA
>JBDTZL010000051.1:0-46804 GCA_040005125.1 Ginsengibacter sp. | reverse complement strand
AACCTGACTTCCGTTCGCGGTCTCATAGGCCGGTTTCACTGATGTAGTGTGGTATGCATTGAAGGTTAAGAGATGCTATTTCCCAAAAGCGACCGGTATAATGATATTCTGTCAATTCGGTGCAAAAGCAGACCTTTGGCGCAATTAATAAAACCACGCTATGATCTTAAAAATTTTAATTTCCAGTGCTTTAATTCTCGTCGTATCCTGCAGGAATCCGCAGCAGAAATCAAAAGAAAATATATCATCAACAGATACAAGCTCTTTGAATTGTTATGTATATATAAAGCATTTAGACACGGTTATTCTAAAAACAACGAATGTAAATGGTTCAGTGACAGGTACGCTGGTGTATAATTTCTATCAAAAAGATAAGTATATGGGTACAATCCAGGGGCAAATGAATGGGGAATTGCTTTTAGCGGACTTTTCATTCTTTTCTGAAGGAGTAAAATCTGTAAGGCAGGTGGCCTTTAAAAAACATGGCAAGAGTTTTATTGAAGGTTATGGTGATACGGAAGATATTAACGGGAAGACAGCTTTTAAAAACACAGATTCATTAAGTTTTAAGAATTCAATTGTACTCAGGGAAGCTGACTGTAAAAAATAAATCACCTTTGGTTGTCAACTTCCGAAACTTATACTGGCAGGCCTACAGGGAAAATTAAGCCGGAAATTCTGTTGCTTTTCCTGCAAAATTATCGCTGCGTTGCATTTCCCCTGCCGGATGTTCTTTTTCTTTTTTAGCTGAGGCCATTGCGACTATCGCCATCTAAAAGTACAGTGCTATACAATTGTAAAGTACTATACTTTGTAAAGCGTATAAACTATCTTGTGTTATCAAACGAAAAATATTTGACGAATACAATCAAAAAAGATAGCATTATTTATTGGGCAAAAACGATAGTTATTAGCCTTATGATGCTGTTTAGTGCATACCAGTACTTAACCAGCCCCGGATTAAAGAAGCGTTCATCCATCTTGGATTTCCCGGCTATTTCAGGATTGAACTTGCTTTAGCCAAAATAGCAGGCGTGATAGTTTTAATGACTCCTCAAATTCCCACAAAAATTAAGGAAACCGGAATCATCATACACCAGTTTTCTTACTCCGTTATAATTTTTCTGTTTGTAAATGATGACATTCATATGAATATTGACGGAATTCAAAATATCCTGCACCTCAAAATATTGTCCGGGCCCTTTACATGAATATAATAATTGTTTAATTTTAGCTGCTTTTATGATTCTATACGAATGGCTCTCATCAATTATTTTAATAACTTATTTTATTATGAAAAATATTTTTTCAATTGTAGCAATTATGCTGCTTGCAAATGTAAACGCATGCGCAACAATACGATTACCAAAGATTTTTGGAGATAGTATGGTACTTCAACGTGGCGTAGCGATACCTGTTTGGGGATGGGCAGATAAAAATGAAAAGATCCTTGTTTCTTTTAATAACCAGCAGAAGCAGGCAAAGGCAGGAAGTGATGGCCGATGGAAGGTAAATCTTGATGCGGAAAAAGAAGGCGGCCCATACATCCTGAGCATCCAGGGGGGAAATACAATTGTAATTAAGGATGTGCTGGTTGGTGAAGTTTGGATCTGCTCAGGACAATCTAACATGGAATTTACGGTTGATGAGGCGAGGAACGCCGCTGCAGAAATGGCGGAAGCCAGTTACCCGGCTATCAGGCATGTGAAAATAGCTAATGCCACAAGTGATAAGCCGCTTGAAGATGTAAGTAAAACCACCGGGTGGCAGACTGCAACCGGTGCCAACATAGCCCGTTTCACAGCAGTGGGTTATTTCTTTGCAAGAGAACTTTACAACCAATTGCATGTTCCAATCGGCCTTATAAATACCACGTGGGGAGGCACCGATGTTGAGACATGGACAAGTAAAGAAGCGATGCTGGGCAGTGATGAATTTAAAGAAATGATAGGAAAATTCAAAACCCTTAATATGGATTCAATTAGCAAAATCCGCAAAGAACTATTGATAAAAAATATACAAAATGCTCAGGGCAATTTTGTAAACAACACTCCTGATGAATCATGGAAAGAACTGTCATTTGATGATAGCCAATGGCCGCAAATGAAATTACCCGGCTTATGGGAGGAGCAGGGTTTAAATGATTTGGATGGGGTTGTGTGGTTTCGTAAAACTTTGGAAGTGCCTGCCGGAGATGCCGGTAAAGCTGCGGAAATTTCCCTGGCAATGATTGACGATAATGATGAGAGTTATGTGAATGGTATAAAGATAGGAAGCACAAAAGGATACAATATAATACGCAGGTATCAAATTCCCGGGGGAGTTTTAAAAGAAGGTAAAAATGTAATCTCGGTAAGAGTGGAAGATACAGGTGGCGGTGGCGGCATTTGGGGAGACTCTGCCGACCTTACCATAACAATTGATAAGAAGGTACAATCATTAAAAGGCAGCTGGGCTTTCCAGGTACAGTCTGTGCTCAATAATGGATCATCTGTCGATCCAAACAGCTTTCCTTCTTTATTGTACAATGCCATGATAAACCCCCTGGTTCATTTTGCCATCAAAGGCGCCATCTGGTACCAGGGAGAAGCAAATGCACCCCGCGCATTTCAATACAGGAAGGCTTTTCCGTTAATGATCACCGGCTGGAGACAACAATGGAAAGAAGGTGATTTTCCATTTTACTTTGTTCAGCTGGCCGGCTTTAACTCGGGTAATGGCAATAGTAAAAATGGCAGCACGTGGGCAGAATTGAGAGAAGCGCAGGCGCTGACATTATCATTGCCTAATACAGGAATGGCGGTCACATCGGATATTGGCGAAGAGAAGGATATTCATCCAAAAAACAAGCAGGATGTTGGAAAGCGGCTGGCAGCTGTGGCGCTCAATAAAACGTATGGAAAAGAAAATGTTCACAACGGGCCTCAATACCAGTCAATGAAAGTTGACGGCAATAAAGTGATCCTTTCATTTAATAAAAACGGTGGCGATTTGTTTGCAAAGGACCCATATGGTTATTTAAAAGGATTTGAAGTAGCAGGAGCTGACAAGCAATTTTATTATGCCAGGGCCTTTATACAGGGAGAGAATGTAGTGCTGTTTTGTGACAGCGTACCTCAGCCTGTTGCGGTACATTATGCTTGGGCAGATTATCCCGGCGATGCTAATCTTTATAATAAACAGGGCTTCCCTGCCGAACCATTTCGTACCGATACCTGGAAGGGCATAACAGAGGGTGAGAAATATGCAATAGGGCAATAGGCGATTGATTTTTTATATTGTTAGAGTAGCAATTCAATGAAAAATAAATCCTTAAAATCACAGGTTACATGATGAATAAAAACATTTTTGGTATCAAGACTTTTATGCTGATAATTTTCCTTTTATAAATAACGTCGTGTAATATGGCAGTGGGTAGTTATGCGTATGCAGAAGTGTATGAAATGAATACTGATGAATCAACTTTAATTCAGGCAATACAAAATTTTAAGAAGGAAAATCCTCAATACAATGGTCCTCCGCAGGCACAATTGCAAGAAGGACGAAAAAGCAGCAACGACTATTGGTACTATATTTATTTTTACTATCCGGTTGAAGACCAGATTGTAAGTGCGTGGACGCGACCTTCTGGTGAAGGGAAAACAGAGTTTGCATTTGTAGGTATCAATCAAGGGTTAGCTCCCGGGCATTTTAAGCTGATAAATAGAGGCTTTAACAGCTCTGAAAATAAGGAGCAAAAGAAAAATTTGAAGAAAGAATTTTAAATAAATTAAAGAGAAATTATAACCAAGGCCTCACCCGAATGTTTTCAAACCATTCATTGTATTCGTTTCTTTTTTGGGAGTATAAGCCACGAATTCTTCCATTGTCATGGAGATAATTTCCTGGCCATTTTCGGCTTGTTCAACAGAGCGTTCGAGCTCGTTAGCATAGGCAGGGTTAAATTCATTTAGAGAGATAGTTATGTCCACATTGCTTGTTATTACCAATAATTTTTTGATCTTATTTATCAGGCTTAAGTTTAATTCAGAAGGGCTTACTTTAAGTACTGTTTCCATAATCATTACTGAAGGCAAAAGTAACTAAAAAGTTGGGGGCACGGAAGAGAGTTATAAACTGTGGGCCTAACAATAATGTAATTATCCTTACTTTCTATTTCCTAATTTCTTATTTCTTTCTCACATAAGTAAAATCATAACTGGTCATCCATGTTTTTCCATCATCGGCAGATGTTTCATTAAACTGCCTCACCTGGTTGGGCCCTTCATTATAAAAAATAAACCTCCCGATAATCCGCTTGCCCTGGGCATCCTTGTAGTCGAATACAAAGCGCATAGCGCTGTCTTTATATTCACCGTTTATAAATTCCTGTATCCCTGCGGCGTAAGATCCTGCCCACGCCTGTTTCCATTTATTAGTTACCGGGTCAATATAATTGATGCTTTTACCTGTACTCGCCGCGCTTGTCCAGTTTTCCAATAAGGCGCAGCCGCCCGAAATTATCTGAACCGCACTTTGGCCTGCCAACGTTTTTGTCCCCGTTGGGTACACATCCCATTCACCGGCCCAAAAATCAAACTCTCTTGCATGCAGATCAATCATACATGGATATGCAATACCATACATTCTTTCCCTGAGTTTTATGAATGATGCTTCGCTGCGCAGGGTATTAAAATCTTTGAGCGAATCCATTTCAGATAAATTGCTATATCCGGCATTAACAGCACTATCGAGTTCGGTGATGGCTTTTTGTTTTTCATTTCTCAGAGCGTGCACCCTGGCCATACGGGATAATGCGGATGCCTTAACGGGTGGTATGGGATTATATGCCAGTGATTTTTGAAAGCCTTTCAAAGCGTCATCGTTATTGCCGAGGTTATAATTAGAAAAGCCAAGCCGGTTCCATGCAATGCTGTTGCGCGAAGTATCTTTTAAAACCGATTCATACATCTTTTTTGCATTTACCCAATCCTGTGCGTAGTACAATGAATCGGCGATCCTGATTAAATCCTTGCTTGATTTTTTAAGAGTATTTTGAGCAACTACAGGGGATAGAGTAATTAAAAATAAGGTTATGATGTAACCTGTAACATTAAGCAGTTTGTAATTCATTTTTCTTTTTTAGCTGAATTAAAAATTTCTAACCGGAGAATAAAAAAGTAAGATAAGTCACTTGCTGAAACGCCGATAGGTGAAAATTGACTTTTTTATTTCCTGCACAACTAGCCAGTTCTAAGTGGCCAGATACCTTTTGAAAAGCACCAACCATGAAAGAATATTTCTGCAAAAAAAAATATTGAAGTAGTCAGGCGTCTCCACGTAGGCGTGTGGCCACAGACAGATAATTCAAAATAAATGAATGTTTAAGTGGCCTGACACCTCAGGCACGTCTCAAGTTCACTGCGAAATAATTCACACCAGAGTATTGTTTATATGTAAACGAATTTAAACCCGCCCGGCAGACCTTTTGTTGCATAAAAAAAGCGGTGTTTTTGCACACCGCCTGGTTGTTTATATATGTCGACAGTTATTAATTGGCTTTAATTACTTCATACCAGATCTCTCCGTTGTCCTGCACCACTGGCTTATATTGTGCTCCGTCTACAGTGTAATAAGTTTGACCGTCTATAACTACAGTCTGGTAGCCATCGGGTATACTTTCAACGACCGCCCCTACCGGAGGCGATACTACTGTGTAATTATTATCGCGTTGATCGTAATAGGTACCGTTGTAATAATAATAGGGATAATTATTTACATAAATCCTTCGGTAACCAATTGGTAATACATCGATGAAAAGACCAATAGGTGGCGCTATTACAATAAATGAATTGTTGTATGGGCGATAAAATATACCGTTATGGTACCGGTACCCAAAACCCCCATAGTTTATCGTTCTGTAGGTACCGGGGATGGTGGTTCTTACACTGTTTCTCCTGGGCATATTGGAATAGCGCCAGTTAGGGTTTCTTGCATTGTATACCGGTCTCCTGTAATTATTATTTACCGTACGGTTTACAGTAACCCGATTATTGATGGTGCGGTTCGGAGTATTAACCCGGTTAACCGGAGTCCTGTTAACAGGAGTTCTGTTAATGGTGGTAGTCCTGTTAATGGTCGTATTAGTCCTGCTGACAGGTGCCCTGTTAATAGTGGTGGTACTGTTGATCCTTGTTGTATTGGCAGGCCTTGTCATAGTTCGGGGCTGGCTGTTGCGGTTAATGTTTTGAGGCCGCGGAGTAGTTTGCCGGCCAGGCGCTTCTCTTCTGTCACCTCCCTGGTGCCTGTCCTGTGCAGTCCCTACCTGGCTATATAAGCCTGAGATAAGCAATAATGCCAGGGCCACCTTTTGAGGATACTTTTTGAAAGTTCTAAATAGCAATGTCGGTGTCTGTTTCATGTTATTTTTTATTGAGGATTTTAAATCAGATGAAATTATTAGTATGTGACTGCCTTGCACGTGAGATAGTTTAAGTGGATATAAAGGGGAAATGTTAAAATGGTCACAGGTTTGTAAAATAGAACAAGCCTCATCTGCAGATCTGCCTTGTGCGCATAAGTTCTCGTATCTTAAAAGAGGTCTGTCGCAAAATACATTCCAATCTTCGCATTCAAAGACCGGCAGCACAAAAACTAAGTTAAAGTATCGCTTATTACGTCTGATAGCTTTTAACTTTTAGTTTATCTTCATTTTTTGTTTTTAAAATATGTGACAACGAAATAAAATTTTTTAAATGAAAAAAATTAACAAACCAAGAAACGATATTCCTTCATTTTATCAGCCGTATATGGATTGTGTGCCCGATGATGGGAATCTTATTCAACACTTAAAGGAAATTCAAACGGAGACACAGAAACTAATTTCGGGCCTCTCCGAAGAAAGACTTGTTTACAGGTATGATAAAGATAAATGGACGATTAAAGATATATTGGTTCACCTGGCCGACTGTGAAAGGGTAATTGTTTACAGGGTGATGAGAATAGCAAGAGCCGACAAAACCAATTTACCGGGTTTTGATGAGAACCTTTTCGCGGCAAATGCCAATGCCGGCAACAGGAAAGTTGAAGATATGATGAGGGAGTTATCAGCCTTTCGTGCCGCTACCCTTGTTTTTATAGAAACTCTCGACGAAGAATCTTTGGACAGAACGGGCACCGCAAATGGTTATCCGTTGTCGGCAAGATTACTGGTTAATCATATTTACGGGCATCACCGGCATCATCTTAATATTATCAGGGAAAAGTATCTTTAAATAAGTCGTCGAAAACCAGGCAGAACAACCATGAATTCCGGCACTAACAATGATTGGCATTTTTATATAATGATTGCTGTGTCTTTAATACTATTTCTTATTATGATACGAATAGTATTGAACAGGCATGAATTTATGCTTAAGAAATCTACAATACTTTTTTTGTCCTTTGTGACAGTGGTTATAGGTATGCCGCTTGGTAAGTATGGTGCAAAACTTGGTTTCGCCTGGTGGATTTATTACCCGGTACCATGCTAATGACTGTATTATTACCGCCCGTTACACTTAAACCTGATCGGGTGAAAACGATACAGTATTTGATGATGAGCCTGTTATTGGCTCCTTTAATTCATGCTGCTTTTTCTTTTTTCCTGGGATGGAAAGAGTATATGCCTTTTTGGAACATACCTTCTATAAAAGAGCTAACTCAATAGAATCTGAATTGGCCGGTTCGATATCTAAATTATATTTGAATGACAGCGGGTATTTCTCATTCAAATAGCGTTTTAAACACATGCCTGTTGTTTCTCAAATATGGATTATTAGCAATTGGCTTCTTCACAAAGTTCCTTTGTTGGAAAAGGAACCGCAGAAGATTGTACCCACCGGCCTTGTACTAAGCTGAAAGAAAAGAATTTGCCATTAGGTCTTTTTTGCCTGCACATACAATCTCCGGGAGCTGGCGTTTCTTCTATTGTACTTGCCGGAATAATTTCTTTTTGAGTTTCTTTCTCAGGCTTTGTTTTTGCTTTTACCGGCGCTGCCTTTTTTAAAGCAGCCTTTTTCTGAATTGCTTTTTTTGGGGAAGCCTTTTTTGGGGATGATTTTTTTATTGCCATAATTATTGAGTTAAAGGAAGTGTGGTATCATAATGAAACTGCAAGGCATTTTCGTCTTGAAAAATTTTACTGATATCAAAAATCAAAGGCTTATAGCCTCCAACTTTATTTGGGTCGAGTCGTACAATTTTTTCAATATTAAATTTGTCTTCCTGGCTTTGCGGATCTGAAGGAAAATCCGCAGGCATAAACACCACACCATGCATTTTTTTACGTTTTTTGATAGGCTTCAAATAATAATGGCCTTTATATTTTTTCAATGAAAGCCCGGTGTCAAAAGCTATTAAATCATCTTCTTCATTGATAATACCAAAATAACAAGGGGTAACCGCAATGGTATCTCCCCGACCATTGTGCTTTACTGAAAAAAAGATGGCAGCCGACGTGGTAAAGGCAAAACTTTTCCCTGTTTTTTTATTGGTCGATGAATAGGTAAATTCATATTTTAGTAAATACAGATCCTGTGAATAGCCAAATACTTTTTCATAAGTAACAAAAGGAATTTGGGTGCTGTCATTTAGTTCTGTAAATTCAAGTAAATGATCTTTTTCAATAAATTTTTCGCTGAAGGAAGATTTATATACCTGTATGTTGTTTGCCTTTTGAGTAACTGTGTGCCCGTTATAAGTAGCGGTACCGAGCCCGGGAATTTCTTTAAAGAAACTTCTGTTTGCATCCCCGGGGAAATTAAACAGAATCTTTTGTTCCATGCATGATGGCAATGCAAGAGCAATTACAAAAGCCGGGAGTAATATATTTTTACAGCTTAACATCATTCATATTATTATAAGTGCCGCCAATGTAAAAACGATTGATATCATTATTGGGATGCAGCGGATATCGAAGCATGGTATGTATGATTTCCTGCAATCCAAAAACTCTTCCTGTTTTGGTACGCAACGATCCCAGCACGCCTGCGTCAATTGCGTAACCCTGGCCTAAAAATATTTTAAGATTATAGTTAGAGGTATTGAATGCGGGAGTTACCTGGCCTCTTTTATTTTTAACGGTTGAATCTTCAACATTATAATCAGGTAGATTGATGCCAATTATGTTTGACAGCTCATACAATAATGGCGAATAGCCGGTGAACTGGTCAAAGCTGAGTTCGGCAATGTTGTAATTTTTATGATTGTGAATATAAACGCCAAAGCCACCTGTCCACCAGCGATCAAAGTTATCGGCCAGCGGCAGAAAATTAAAGGGTTGCGCGCCGTCATTATAATAATTGATGCTGAAATCGGGCGCAGAAAATGAAAGAGAACCAACAATTTGATTTCGGTTGTGGTTGTTTAGAATAAAATTTGTAGATAAATATGCAGCATATTTTGAATTGGTTGCAATGTTATAGAATGAACCCGTGTTCAAGGTTTTAAAAAACTTTGTATACATGAGTTCTTTACCCCAGGCACCTCCCACGCTGAATGAATTTGTAAAATCTATTTGTATATCCCCGGTTAAAGGATTCAGATTTGCGCCAGGAGTTTTCGTATAGACAGATACGGAAGGGCCATAATTGACAGTAAAATTTTTTTTATAAATTCCATTGGCAATGAATGCAGCATACAATCGCAGGCCTGGAAACTGTTGAGAGGGGCCATAAGTAAAATTGAGATTGCATCCAAAATTAAAATAGCCTTTATAATTCCAGTTGGGTTGTGCATATGCAGATTTGCCCATCACAAAAAAAGCAGCTATGAAAAAAAAATTGTTGAAGCTTTTCATTTTCTGAAAAAGATTGTATAAATATAATTCATGGCATTTAATTCTAATACTGTATTCAGATTTTTAAATTGAATTGCCGGGAAAAATAAAAGGGTACATTTCAAATTCGCAAGCTGCGCTGATTGTGGGCGGTGAAGGACACCGCCCACGGCGGCCGCCACGGTTTGTGCCTCCACCAACCGGCGAAGTTGAAATGCATCCAAATAAAATCACGGTTCTCTTTTTAATTGTATACCTTTTGTTTCAATAATGATCCAGGCAAACGAAAAGCATGTATGATTTAGAAATTTAAAACCGTTAATCTTCCTGCTTTTAAGATTTTAAAATATGCGGGCGCCTCTCAGCATCTTTCAAAATGACGGGATCCTCCTTGTAAATACATCTGATTTAAACGGGCGTGGAACGGAGAGTTCGTTAATCTTAACTATTGCCGCAACTCTGAATAATTTCTTATGTGAATTAAAAGTAAAATAATGAAAACAAAATTATTGCGGGGTCACTCATTTATAGGTAAGTCTTTATTTATTGTTAGCTGCGCCATCCTTGGATCAGCCATTATTACCGCCTGCGATGCACAATCTGTTGTAGGGAAATGGAAGAGAACCGGGACTAAAATTTTTCTCGCTGATAAAGCTACCGGGAAACAGATGCCTGCTTCAACCCAGATGCAGCAACAGTACGACCAGGCAATAGCCGCAAGGGGATATAGCGAGATGCTTGAATTAAAATCGGACCATACTTATGTTATTACCGTTTCTACTGCTGGTAATGCAACACCAATGATACACAACGGAAATTATTCTCTTTCGGGAAAGGACCTGGATATGAAAATCCCTCTTGTAAATAACCAAAAAACTGCCATAACGATCCAATCGTTAGATGGTAGTACAATGGTTTGGGACATGGTATTTATGGGCAAACTAACGGAAGTGATCTATACAAAAATGTAAGAGAAAGCCTTTCTGAAAGACTTTAAAATAAATGATCTGTATAAACACTATTGAAAGTACAAATCAATTAAAATAATAAAGGAATGAAAATCCAACTATCAAATTTTAAAGCTCTATTTATTATTGCCTGCATTATTACCGTGCTTACTGCTTTTACAAAATGTGACGCCCAGTCTTTTGCAGGTAAATGGAACAGGGTCTCTGGCAAACAGTACTTCACTGCCGATGCTGCAAAGAAACTGGGTAAACCATTTATTGAAGTGCCTACTGAAAGCGCAGGTTCCGAGGTAGTTGAATTCAAAGCAGATCATACCTATTCCCAGGTACTTAGTGGTAGCTATCAGCCAAAGCCAATGGTACTTACCGGTACCTGGACTGTTTCGGGTGGCCAATTGACGCTTAAACTGGACGCCCATCAGCCTGATCCAAAGTACAACCCTAAGAGTGAGGCTTCATCTATATCCTTAGTTCCTTATACAGTAACCGGTAGTAAAATGACACTCAGTTACCAGTTAGCTGCCGGCAACCCAATGAGTAGCAGAATAACTAAAATAGAAGAGGTCTTTCAAAAGATGTAAACACATTTTTTGTAATGAAGGTTTAGCTATTATGGCGCTGTAATAATTGTTTTATTCTTTTTATAAGGCAACCATTCCTGTCGCCACGGTAATAATTACTTTGATTTTTGAATTTGAAAGATTATCCATGATGTTCCTGACTTTCTTTGCAGTATCGCTGCTCACCGGGCATAATTAATGGTAAAAGTGACCGCCCGTTTTTATTAGTTGGATGCTGATGTACTACCGGTTTTACGGGAGAAAAGATTCATTAATAGAGGTAAAGTACTGCTGAAACCTGCGATTAAAGCCATTATTCTTTGCCACGTATCCTGTTGGGTGAAAAATATAAAGCTGGCCAGGACCAACAATATAACAAGAAAAGGAATACGGAATGATTGCCATGCACTGTTCTCTTTAAATTTTTTATGAAGAGAGTTTATTTCATTTGCGGGGAGAAATCCAATTATATAGGCTCTAAAGCTTTTGCTGAATAATTCAATTTTTTCCTGTTCCGGCATTATGATAAGTATACCCTCTTTCAACAGCTTATAAATTTCAATAGTATTTTTAAAATTCATCAGGCCTTCATTCGCAAAACCATATAATAAATATTTTTCCTCGTCAGAGCATTTTTGCCAGATAAAATTGTAAAAGTCTTTATAAGGTTCTATGAGGAAAATTATTTCTTCTTCCTTTCGTATGATCTCGCTGGTTTCGTTAGGAATTGAGGATGTTTCGTACTCGTGCGGCAACTTTCGAAGCTTTTCTTCTATAGATTTTGCTAAAAAAGAGTTTAATTTATATTTATCAATTAATTGATCAATAGCGGGTGATTCCGGTTCTTTATAGGAAGAAATGAATTTTTTTAAAGAAAGCTTATAAGTAATATCACGCAAGAGACGGTATAAGCCATACAGGAGGGTTAAAATAAGCAATATCATTATGAGCCCCTTTATATCACCGGTTAAAAAAAGATACCTCTGTGGAATTTTTGACCTTATCTGTAAAATATCACCCTGGTTAGCAGGCCCCGGATTAAATGTATGAGGAGAAGTTTTAAACAAAAATGTGAGAGAGCCGAGATTCGGATAGTACCAACTCCATGTGCTGTCACTTGAGCTATCTTTCAGCGCAGGAAATTTTTGCGGATCGTAATATTGATTGCTTATCCCGTTTGAGATATCAAAATAGAAATCATCAAAGCCTTTTGAAGTTATACTATCGGGTTTTGTATGTGTTAAGCTTATGGTATCGTCATGAATTGTATAGATGCCATATTTATAAAAAAGCTTTTCATAATAATTTCTGCTGTGAATAGTATCCTTATTTGTGAGATATTTTTGTACAATATTTCTTCTTTTATCTAATTCTTTAGCGAGAAAAAGCTGCTGTTTTTTTACTGATTGAATTATTTCCTGGTTATGTGGATACCACGTAAACAGCGAAGCCGGTAAAACTGATATGCATATAATAAGCAACAGGCCCAGCATAGCATGAAGAAAAAGATATTTTTCTTTCCACCAATTTAATATTGAAGAAGCAATCCGCGGATTTGTAAAATAATAAATACCAAGACAGGCAATGAAAATAGTTTCAACGATAATAAAATAGATGTATGAATGTTTTGACAGGAGGCAGATACATAACGCAATAAGGGCACTAATAACTAATAATAAGCCTGAAAGCCATTTTGCCTGCTTGTATTTTTTTACATTAAGTTTATAGATAAGTACCATTAAGCCTGTACCTATATTAAAAGGAGTAAGGATCGTCATCATAAGAACCTGGTGATTACCGTCGATATTCGAGAATTTCGATAGAAATGTAAGTGATAGCAGCATGATGATATAAAGCAGCAAAAAGAGATTGATTTTTATGTACATGGATAAATGAACGCGCTTTGGAATGATATAATGCATGTAGTTCATAGGCGAATAGAGCAGCGCATAGGAATAATAGCTTTTCCTGAAAATAAAAAACCAGATGGACGCATAAATAACAAAGGAAATAAGACAGAAGAGCAACGAAAATATAAGGATGCGCATATTAACAGGTACAATATATCCTTTGTCATAAAAAGTTATGAGGAAGAATGGCAGGTTTGTAAGAGGCCTGATATTCAGGCAATATTCTTTTCCATAAAATCCTGTATTATCTGAAATCATTTTCTGCCTCGCCGCAATTGCCTCTTTTACCATGGTTGGCGATTCCAGCTGGCTGATAAAATTCTCAAGAAGGTTCCGGCTGCTGTCGGAATGGTATTGAACATTTCCTTCCTGGTCAATAATGCAAAAACCGTAGCCTTCCGGCTGTATCGTTTTGGTGAGAGAAAGCATCGGTGTGGTTAGGGATGCGATAAAAGCATCCCTAACCCTGCTTTTTTTGCTTATAACTGTGCTGAATTCTCCGTTTACCCAGTTATATAACGGTTCAATTCCAAATGTTGAATCATGGTCATTGGGTAACCGGTAAGGCATATCATTTGCAAATGCCTTAAAATAATTTCTCTCTTTTACATCATTAAATGTCCCTTGCCCAAGCGTGGCTTTAACGAATTGCCGGCCATCAGAATTAATCCAGTACAAGCGATACAGGTCCTGGTATAAAGAGCTATCTTCTTTATGGGCTATTATATAATTTTTAACGGTATCAGAAATGTCATACCTGTTCTTTTTGTTTTTTGTAATAGAATCCCAATCCCGGGCAACAATTGAATCAAAAATTGCTAATTGGCGATAAGCTTTATTTACTTCCTGCGTAAAATTGTTATCGATTTGTGCTGAAATGGAATCCAGGTTACCTTCTGCCCTGATATTTCCATCCTTTAATAGTATGACCTGTATGATAACGAGGGTTATTAAAGCGCCTCCTATAAAAAGAGATAGAACAAATAATATGAGATCCCTGAATTTTATTTCTTCTTCAGGCCCCATTATGTAGAATTTAATGGTAGGCAAAGCAATGATCAGCAGGAGAAATAAAATAACAAAAGGGTATATGAATGAAACCGGTATTACATGCAATTTTGATTCATATTCATTTTCTGGTACAAATCCACATAATAACAGCTGCTGGCTATCATACGTGAAAGGAATGTAAAACATTTTGTGGTTAAGCCCTTCAATTTGTATATCCCTTGTTCCAGGTAGCGTTAATCCCCTGTTCTTCGGAAGCAAACTATCAATTGTGATATTGTCTCCAATGTTAAGAGTAGCATCTTTATAAAGTATATGTCCGGTGTCACCACAGGCCTTCAATAATAAAAATGAATTGAACAGCTCGTGCTGGTGCATTTTGAAAAAGGGTTCAAACTTATTTTCGGGAGGAACTGACTTATTATTAAGAGGAACAGATATATAAATATCTTCCTGGCCGGTATCTTTGTGATTAATGTCTTTTTGAAGATTATGGAATAAGAAAACGAGTTGATTCGTGCTTATATCAGCTAATACGCTATAGTTTGAGTCGCTGTTATTCCTGAAATCCTCAATGCCTTTCCTGTTACAATTTATGCCAGGAACCAGGTGTGAAGGTTTTCCATCCAATCCCTGCGATTGTGCTTTGGCCGTTAATGAATCCACACTGCACCTGCAATTTGAGTTTTGCTTTAAGAAACTCCCATAGAGGCTTTTAATATTATCGGTATTTCGGTTTACACTCGTTTTTATATTCTCAAGAATTAAGAATGCATACTTATTTACGTTCTGTTTATTTGAAGGAACATAATAATAATAGAAGCCCATAAAAAATGCAGCAAGCAAAACAACAATAGAGATAAAGAAAACAAGCCTGCTGTTCTTGCGGGAGATATTATTGAAAAGGGGCATAGTATTAAATGAAATGTTATTAAGAAGCTGTTTAAAAATGATTTGTAAGATTTCGTATAAGTATAAAAGTGGCCGGTGAGCACCACCGGCCATGGCCGAACGCCGCGGTTGGTGTCCTCATCAACCTGCCTACCGGACAGCCAGGCCTGCCCGTCCTGTGGGCAGGCCGCAATATGGTAAACGAAAATTTCATTTTAAACAGTTTCTAAGAAATAATATTAATAAGCATAATCAAAACACTACCTGTAATCATTGCAAAAGCTACAAAAAGAAATTAGATAAATAAAGTAGAAAAAAATATTGTTAGCGATCGGTCAAAAACACCTGGCGTTATAATTTCTTTAACTACCTATTAAAGTATAAGTTGGAATGCCTTATAAAAAAATAATTATACACAATTTTGTATTTTCTAAAAATAAATATAATCTTTATGACGTGGTTTTTAACAGCTTTCCCCTGTCAAGTTCAAGAGATCCCGGTTATAACCCCACAAGGAAATTAATTAAAAGAGTATTCTTATTATTTTTTTTCCCACCTTACTTATAAGCATTAATCCGTAAGCCAAAGGATAATTTGCGTACCTGTTGCAAAACATTGTTGGCATAAAATATTATTACAGTAACCTGTATGATGATTAAATAAGTTAGTATGGATTTTGCATTTGAGCCGGACACAACAAATTACAATGGGATGATATGCCCAATTCATTCTTACAGGAGACGTGCTTCGTTTGTAAATCCATTTAGCGCCAATTCCATAAAATATTTTTTCTTTTCTTCTACAAATTATACAGTGTTAGAGCAAGCGGTTATTTGCTGGTGGCGAAGAAATCTATTTTCAAAATTGTATAACAATTGATATGGCAGATAAAGACACGATATCAATAATAGCCGAAGAACTCGGAAGTGCGCTAATCCCCCTCAAGGATATGATGCAAACGTCGGCAACGTTTTTGGCCTCAATGAAAACATTGGGATGGGATGCCTCGCAGGTCATTACACCTGTTCAGCAGCTGGGCTCTCTCGTAAGTCCTATAATTAACACGTTAGCAGCCGGTGAAATTAATTTGGGTAATGTAACTGAGTTTCTTAAGGAAATAGGAAATGTAATAACAGGTATTGAAGCATTGGCTTCGCAATCTGATGCTGCGTTTACAGGATTAACTGCAACTGCCGGTGAATTTAAAAATGATTTCCCCGGAGAAATAACCCAATACCTTATCGTTGAATATTTATTGAATAAGCGCCCGAAAGCAGGGAGCCTTTTACAATTGCTGGACATTATCTCCATCGCTCATGTTGATGCTACCGGTACCCGGCCTGCTTATTCCAGGAGAGAAGTCCATTTCGAAAATGTAGGAAATCTCTTTGGCAATGCACTGCAGTTATTGCAAAATCTATATGGATGGGCTTCGCCGAATTTGAGTAAGGATCTGATATACCAAAATATCACGGCTGTATTGAATGGGTATAAAGTAGCTACAGGTTTGGAGGATGTAAAGGCAAATTTTTTAGCAGCACTTAACCCAGGCCTGGCAGCAGGAACATTTAATACAAAAGCAGTCAAGCTCGTATTAATTGATCCGCAAACTTCAGGTACTCCTGACGGCGCGGGTATTAATTTTTATTTTCTTTCTCAAAATGGTTCGGTGCTTCCGGGGCTGGCCATTATGCCATATTCAAGTGCACAGATCACAGGAGCAAAAAACATTGGCCCGTCCCTTACCTTCCAATATAGTACAACGCTTAATTTAGAAAACGGGATAGCCATTGTGCTACGGCCCGGGCAGCCCCCGCAGCTTATTGGCAATCTTGCAGGTGGCGGAACTTCCGGAGGTTCTGATGCAAAAGTTACCTTAAATCTTGAATATTCAAAAGGCACACCAACTATTGTATTCGGTGCAAGCAACGCAAGCCATTTAGAATTTCAATCTGCGTCTATTGCCGCGTTAGCCGATATTACCACTGCAGGCTCAAAGAACGTAAAGATTGAGTTCGCTTTAAAGGGAAGCAAAATAGTAATAAAACCTTCAGGCGGTGATTCAGATGGATTTCTTTCAAAGATATTGCCGGGCGATGGCATCAATCTCGCTTTTGACTTAGGTTTCGGGTTTGGCCTTGAAAACGGTTTTTATTTTACAGGAAGCAGCGGGCTTGAAATAGACCTGCCGGCACATTTGGAATTAGGCCCTATAGAAATTGAAACCGCCAGTATTGGGATTAAACCCGACGGCGGAAATATACCGGTTAATATTGCGCTGGATGTAAAAGGTGCATTAGGCCCCATAGAAGCTGTAATACAACATATAGGATTAACCGGTACTTTTACTTTTCCTGCTGATCGTAAAGGGAATCTCGGCCCCGTAGATTTGACCCTCAGCTTTTTACCTCCTAACGGAGTTGGATTATCCTTAGACGCAGGCATTGTTAAAGGAGGCGGCTTTTTGCTGATCGATAAGCCAAAAGGCGAATATGCGGGCGCTTTACAATTATCTATCGAGGATATGATACAGGTATCAGCTATCTGTATTGTTAATACTATTATGCCTGATGGCTCCAGTGGTTTTTCCCTGCTCATCATCATTAGTGTTTCTTTTGAACCTGGTATTTCATTGAGCATGGGTTTCTTCCTTAGCGGCCTTGGAGGTATGCTGGGTATCAACCGCACTATCAATGTGGATGCCTTAAGAGATGGGGTTAAGAATGATGCCATTGAGCAGATCATGTTTCCAAAAGACATTATCGCGCACATCAATACCCTGCTACCCCAGATAGAATCTATTTTCCCGGTAAAGGAAGACCAGTTTATGGTAGGACTTATGGCAAAAATAACCTGGGGTGTTCCATCATTGGTTACTATTGAATTTGGCATCTGTATTGAATTTACAAATCCTGTAAGGCTTGCTATTCTCGGGGTATTGAAAATTGTTTTGCCTACTGAAGATGCTGCGATTTTGCAACTACAGGTAAACTTCGTGGGCATCATAGATTTTGATAATGGCTATCTGTCTTTTGATGCGAGCATATACAATTCGCATATACTTACTTTTACACTCCAGGGTGATATGGCACTTCGGCTTAACTGGGGCAATGAAAAAGCTTTCCTGTTATCAGTAGGAGGTTTTCATCCATCCTTCAAGCCACCTGCTGCATTAAATGTTCCTAAACTAAAAAGGCTCACGCTTACTATATTAAGCCCCAATCCCAGTCTTATATTAACCTCTTATTTTGCAGTGACTTCCAATACCGTTCAGTTCGGTGCAAGGATCGATTTTAAATTTTCGCTGGGGCCCTTTAGCGTGGTAGGTTATTTGGGTTTTGATGTGTTATTCCAATTCTCTCCGTTTAAATTTATCGCCGATATTACTGCCGGCCTTGAAGTGAAAATGGGTGACAGTACTTTATTCTCTATTAATCTTGATTTTGAACTTTCCGGCCCTACACCATGGAATGCAAAGGGAACCGCATCGTTTCATCTTTTGTTTATCAGCGTTAAAGTACATTTCAATGTTACGTGGGGAGATGCAGACCAGGTAATCTTGCCAGGTATAGCCGTATTGCCTAAACTCCTGGAAGCCCTGGGCCTTGATCATAACTGGTCAGCTAAACTGCCTGACAACCGTACCCACCTGGTATCACTGGCCAAAATAACACCGGTACCCGGGCAAATTATCATACAATCTTTTGGTGCGGTAAAAGTGAGCCAGACAAAAATGCCGTTGCAATTGGTTATTGATAAGTTTGGCAACAACTCACCATCAGATATTAAGATGGCAGATATTTCCGCCTTCAGGCTGGGGGGTGTTGCAACAATTTTGAGCGGGGAAGATGAATCTTTCGCACCGGCTTCCTTTAAAAATATGTCGGATGATGATAAATTAAAATCTCCTTCGTATACCAAAGAAAAAGGAGGTATCAGGGCATCTGATACCGATACATTGTTTGTAGATTATGCATGGGACAGGGATGTGGCCTATGATGTGATTATTTCGGATTTCGATCCATTTCCCCGTCCGTTCACTTTTGACTTTGAATTCAAATGGTTTAAGGCAATGATGAGGGGTGGAGCTATTGGCAGAAGCGAATTGTCCATCCAAAATGCACAAAAGAATTTCAGGCTTAATAATGCGGCAGTAAACATAGGCGAAGAACAATTTGTGCTGATAAATAATGCCACTTTAGCGCAACACAGCCCGGATGTATTTGCCGGCGGCACACATGCACAGGCTAATGATGCGTTCGATACCCTTATAAGGCAAAATCCTTCTTTAAAAGGTAAAGTAAGTATTGCATCTGCGTATCAACTTAGTAATTGATTTTGATTTATTTAATTATGTAGAATTATGGCGAACGATTTACCTTCTTATGGCTTTTTACCCTGGGCAAGGCAGGGTGTTGCCTCAAAGATAAGCGAAGCAGATACCCTTGGCGCCAATGATGGCACCGCTGTTTTGAGAGCCGATCTTGATGCTGAGCTGGATGTCCAATACACCAACCTTGACAGCAGCGTACAGGTGAATACGATCAAGAAACAGATACAGATTATCGGCCCCGGAGATGTGCTAAGCGTTAGCAGCAAATCCATTGTGCGAACCGAGCCTGCAAAGGGAGTTGGCAATTATGAGGATAACGGCCTGCCTTATATTGAATTTTATGAAGAAGATTTTTTATGGCGCTATACACCTGCATCCGCGGTTAATCAAAATGGTAATCAAACGAAATTGCGGCCATGGCTGGCTTTGGTAGTTCTGGCAGATGATGAATATACATTAAAACAAACACCCGGCGGGCTTCCTTATATTTCTGTTGAACAGGCCTCGTTTGACAAAGCCTTTCATCACCAGGATGATAACTGGGCTTTTGCTCATGTTCATTTCAATAATAAACTTACCAACCTGGCGGGTGATGCCATGCAGCAGGAGGTGAATGATGATCTCAGCGCAGATCCTGATGTGGCAGTGTCGCGTTTGATTTGTCCGCGCAAGCTGGCTAAGAGTACCTCATACAATGCGTTTCTGATACCCGCTTTTGAATCAGGAAGGCTTGCCGGGTTAAAAATAGATAATGCGACAATTCTGGCACAACAGCCTTCCTGGAAAAAAGGCGCCATGCCTGCTTCTCCTACAAGGCCCTTTGATTTCCCGGTGTACTTTCACTGGCATTTCAGGACCGCCAAATTTGGTGATTTTGAAAGCCTGGTTGCTATGCTGAAGCCCATTATTATGGATGGGAATTCGGGTAAAATGCCGATGGATATCCAAAACCCCGGGTTTAACGTAGCCGCTGAAAATACCGGCACAAAAGTTATAGGCATGGAGGCAGCCTTAAAGCCACCTGACTTTGTACCCGATCCATGGCCTACTAACGGAGGGGTAAACGCAGATGATACCAACACGGTTGATAAGTTGAGAACACTGCTCAATTTATCTGCAGATCTTGTAGATAAGAACGCTGTAATTGCCAGTCCCAATCCTTTTTTTAATTCAGACATTGGAGACGACCCGTTATTAATTCCACCTGTGTATGGAGTATGGCATGCATTAATTGAAAGACTTGGCGATGCCGCAAACCCACCCTGGATAGAAGAGCTCAACCTTGATTTCAGGAACCGCGGCGCTGCGGGCCTTGGGGTAAAGGTTATACAAAAGCACCAGGATGATTTTGTAAACCGGGCCTGGCAACAGGTAAATAAAGTTAATGATGCTAATAAAAAAATCCAGGAAACTTTATTGGCACAGGCGGTAACAAAATGTATTTTTAAAAAGCACATGGTAAATGCGGGTAATGACAAAGCGGTGATGCTTACGCATTCGGTACAGCACTTAATAAAGAATCCCGGGAATACGCAAACGGTACAGCAGGATTTTATAGAAAGCCGTATTCCTTTTGCGTCCAAGACAGCTGCTTTTCGCAAAGTATCAAGGCCAAATAGTAAAGTTGCCAGGACAAGTGTCGCCGCTACCACGGGAGCCGTAACATCACTTGTTAAATTTAATACGGTCATCCGGAATTTCAATATTACAGATGAATCAAATGTAAGCGCGGTTAGTGCCGCCCGCCTGAAGAAGCCGCCGATTGCTGCTTTGGATACTACCAGCATTAATAATGCTATAAGCGGTGCAGTAAATAGTTACAATGCCAGTGACGAAGATCTTGCCAAAGATGCTTTCGTAAATATGATAGAAAGCGATGTAATAGATGTAAATGCTTCCTTGAGTAAAGCGCAGTTATTAAGCGCAGTGGTTGGTCAGCATATTACAAAAGCCGGCGTAAAAAACAAAGTAATTGATATTGTAAATAGTATTGCAGACAGCAGCATCCCTGTTAAGAAAAACCCCGATGGGCAAGTGGTGATCCGGTTAAGCGATGCTGTGTTTGGGAGCCTGTTTAACACAGGCATACACGCTAAAAATTATAATGATATTATTTTAACGGACAGTACGCCTTTTGATGTTAACAACGTCAAATCAATGACTACAAAAAGTGATGTGGTTGCGTTGCAAAAGTCCTTTACTGATTTTACAACCATTCTGACCGCACTGCCACAGGTAAGCCCTGTACCGGCTTTTAATAATGCGGCCGCCATTTCCAGTCATATCTTTCTAAAATTAGATCCTGCCGTTACTTTTGCAAATAAACTCTTTATCAATATAAGGATTTTACAAGGCAATCAATATGTGCCTTTACCACAACTAAAACCGATAATGGCCTATCCTGAATTTCCTGAGGCTGTTTATACATATCTTCTTGAGTTGTCAAAGAATTTTATTTTACCCAATATTGATAAACTGCCCGACAATTCTATTACGCTTCTTGAAAATAATCAATCGTTCATTGAAGCATTTATGGTGGGCATGAACCATGAAATGGCGAGGGAACTGCTATGGAATGAATATCCTACGGACCAGCGTGGATCATATTTTCGCCAGTTCTGGAATATTGATGACAGTTTATTTCCATTGGATCCCAATAATGCGGAAAACGATAAAGAACTGAAACTTGATATCAGGAAAATAAATACATGGAGCGGTAAGCTTGGCGAAAATAATCCCCGCGGTACAAAAGAATCTAATTTGGTTTTGGTGATACGCGGACAGTTGTTTAAAAAATATCCAAATACAATGGTATTTGCACAACAGGCGATGTATGATCCTGCAGATGGATCCAACCCGAGACAATTACAAGGGGGCATTGACCCTGCAAACAATTTTACAAAATTTCCTTTATTCAAAGCGGAGATAGATCCTGATATTACTTTGTTTGGTTTTTCTCTTGATGAGGTAACGGCACGTGGCGACAGGATTGAACAATCCCATGGATCAACCGCCGGTAAAAATCCCGGTTGGTTTTTTGTATTGAAAGAAAGGCCCGGCCATATTCGTTTTGGGCTGGATGATTATACTGATGAACATGGCAACACGGACGTTATGCCGCCAACTGCAAATCCTAAAACGTGGGATGATCTTGCCTGGGAATATCTTGTAAACAGTAAAGCAGAACTTGATTCTTATCACATCACATTTAATAAAAACATTGTAATACAAAGCCCGGCCAACCAGCCTTTGTGGAACAGTAATGCGGCGGATCTGGCGGCCATTTTATTTCAGGACCCGGTGTTGTTTGCAAGGCACGCTGCTGAAATGTTACCAGAAAATTAATTGTTTTTTAATTGAACAAATATGTCAGCAATTATAGCACAAGTAGAAGATCCACGCATAAATGATATAAGAAACAGTGTAGCTCAAAACACAGATGCTATTCCATTTTTATTATTGCCGGTTCGTACCGAAACAAGATTCATGCAGGTACAAAAGCAATCGCTCCAGGTGGTGGCTACTATAGAATCTGTGCTGGAAGGTATGGCCAATGTTCAGATAGAAGCCATTAATACGCAAGGTAATTTAACAGGCGATAATATCAGGACACTAACTGCTGATATAACAAGCCTCACAACTGTGGTGCAATTACTGGGCAACCTGCTCATCAAAGAAAAAGGATGGTTGAAGCAGCTATTCAATGATACATTGAAAGATGTGCAGGTAGTTGTTACCGCTTCCCAAAATACGCTGGCTCCCGACAGCCTGAAACTCAATACCACAATAGCCCAGCTTGGTGCTGCTGTTACCGGTACAAAGATTGCTGACCTGGCTGCACTGGAACCTGCGAGAGTATTACTCGATTCTTTTATTTCCATTGATCTTACATTGCAGATATTGAATGGTGTTAATAAAAAGAAAGTGCCCTACACCGATATAAAAAATAAAAAAGCTTTATACACGTATATTTCAAATACGCTTACCGACATTAAAGCCTTTTATCAAAGTGTTGATGAAAAAGCTAAAGCATTATTATACATTGATAAAACACAGAGAGACCGGATCATACAACTCCAGGCAGACGTACAAAGCCAATTGACTACCATAGTTGTCTCAATTGGAAAATTGCATAATGATATTGCTTGGAAAAGCTTCACCGGTAAAACAGTGCAGGATTTAGTAACAGATATCACTACACTGAGCAATGCTTTTGCAGGCGGAACACTTCCAACTCTTAATAACCTTCCGGGGCCGCCGGCAATGCAAACCGGTGATGTGTTTTTTAGTGGTATTAAGGCACTGATTAAAATAAAAAGATTCAATGCCGATCCAAAAAAAGGATACCGGGTAATAAAGAAATACAAAGCATACCTTGAGCCCCGCATCAGCACACTTGCCAAAACCATCCAGTCACCAATTCCTGAATCGCAACCTGGACAAATACAAAAACTACAGCAGTTATTCGGAGCCATTCATACCGAAGTGCAAACTTCAGTAAGCCATATAAATACCTATACCGCAATAAACAATTCTCAAACATTGGGTAAGGGCCTGATCACCTCTTATTTTAACAACACCGCTGTTAATGTGATTTCCGGTTTCGCAGGCGTAGGTGGCGGCCTCAATTTTCCGGGGCCCGTGTATGTTCCTTCCCCGCCGCAATTAGTGAACCAGTTATGGGTACGCATTTATCCCGATGATATTTTTGTAATGACCCATGAAGAAGCTTTAACGGCTAATGAAGCAGATGCCGGTAAGCAATTCTGGAAATCATGGTGGGCCGGCGCAGGTGATAAAGATTTACAGTCTGGAGCCTGGAAAATTTTATGTACGGCATTAGGAACTCACAGGGCGTCGTGGGTAGCACGTGTATTAAACCCTACCACTAACCCCGCTAATAATATTGCGCTTAAGGCCAATCCATCTGCCAAACTTATTGATGCAACCAATATACTTGATTCGGCAAATACCGCCTTTAAGAAATTACCATTGGATGGTACTATAGCAGCCGTAGTGAAAGCATCGGCAGATCAGAAAATTTTGACTGGTATAAATACCAACCTGCAAAAAATTAATAAAGAGCTTTCTGCTATCAAAGAAGAGCAGGACTACCTGCTGGATAAATTTAAAAGCATGTTTATTAATACGGCAGCATTTTTTAACCAGGTCATTAATATGATTACACAAAATCCATTACCCAATTCCGCTGCAAATACTACTTTTCAACATAACCTGCAGGCAGTAAGCACTCAATTGACCAATGTTCAAAAATCATTTAATAAAATAAAACCGGTAAGCCATAAAGTATTTGTAGACGATCTCACTGATCCGTTTGTGTATCCCAATGTTACTTTAAAAGATAATGACTGGACAACGGCTCCACATGTAAACTGCCTGCCAGACAGGTTTGTAGTAATAACAATGAAAGGCAGCCAGTTTACCAGGATAGCGGTAGGCAACCCTGTCGATGCAACGTTGCAATTAGGCCTGGATCCTCAAAAATTTGATGATCTTTCTCTGTTTACTATTGACGGAAATGGGAATATGAATATTGATGATGGATTAAAATGGATGACCGATTATGATATAGCTCTTTCAAAGGGAATGGGCATTACACTTGAAATTACCGATGATGAATATAACAACGGCTTCGACCGGTTAATTGTTCTCGGTGTAAAAAATGCGGATGCAACCAATTCAAAACAATTGTTAGAGCAACTGTTTACCAACCATATTTATGGAATTGATGGAATGAACTTTTTACAGGTTGGTACTCCTACCAATAATACTCATGATGTAAAATCAGGATTTCTTAGTGATGATGATACCCAAAAGCGTTACGATATTGAGATAGATAATATCAGGTATAACAATGCCGAAACAAATGTATTAAACAAAACCGATGGGAAATATTTTTGTGATGCTGTAGGTTTGGACAATACAGTGATGCAATATGCCAATGATGCGGGTAACCTGGAAATTGCCAATGCCTATGCAGCCAACAGGGCATTGTGGGGCGCGTCTTTAGGGCATTACATGGAAGAAATGTGGGATGGCATGTTCACGTACGATAATATCCGGCGCACAGAAAGTTTCTTTACCAATTATTGTTTCGGAAGGGGAGTAGTGCCCTCCATTCGTGTTGGTATGCAGCCTTATGGGATATTGACCACTACTGCATTTTCTCAATTGGAGTTATATCCCGCCATGCCCGATTTAAGCGTCCAGGAAGCGCAGCCTATTTTACCATGGGGTGTTAGTTCTTCTTCATTGGAAACAAAACTTCAGCAACGATTTGAAATACGCTTGTATAATCTCCTCAACATATTCCAAAATACATGGACAACCCTTCGTACACAGAATGTTATTCATTCAGGAAATCTGAATGAAGAGGGTAAAGATCCCCAACAGCGTTTTGTACAGATGCTTGGCCTGAACGCTACTTCTCTTGATTACTTTTATCGTTATGCGATCAATATTGCAAAAGGCCCCAATGCATCAGCGGATGGTTTCAGCACTAACTTTAAAGCGACAGATAATTTTGGCCCGATAGGCCTTAATGATATTTTTAAAGAACAAATAAAGGATGGAGTATTTGCACCTTCGTTTTATAATTTTGATGAAGATGCGGCGTTAATGCAGAGCCAGAACAGGACCAGTTGGGATGTAAAAAATTTAATGTACTCCAGGATATTGGAACAATTCACTCAATCCAGGTTATTTATAGCGCGGCTTGTTGAAAATTCATTAATGGTTACCGGTAACTTAATTGACACCATTCCTGAGTCCGACAGCCCGTTACATACCGATTATTTAAGCTGGCTTTTAACTTCAGGCGCCAATGCATTACTCGGCGGAAATGCAGTTGGAGACCCCGCCCGTATTCCTTTTGATACGTTGCTCTTTGTTATGCTGCGGCAATCTTTATTACAAGGTTACCAGGAAGCAGCGCTAAATATCCTTCAGAACGAATCTGTTATTACAGAAATAAACAGGCGCTCGATAGGCGGGACTAACCGGTATCATTATAAAATTGCACAGGATAATAAATATGTAAGTAAATATCTTACCAAGTGGCATTTTTTATTTAAGCATTTGGCTGACCTGGTGACGGATGTGGCATTACCTGCAGAGGTTACTGCCAATCCATTTTATACTTTTATAAATAACGGGCCGCAATCATTAGCCAATTATCTTGACAGGATAAAAACAATCAACCCGCCTTTATATAGCAATTCTCATCAATTATTTTTTAATAAGCTTGGTGGTATACGCCAATCAATAAATAGTTTAAAACGGGTATCCACAACAGCGCTTGATATTTTAATGGCGGAGCATGTTGATCTGTGCACTTACAGGCTGGATGCCTGGTTGCTGGCTTTCGTGGTTAAGAGGTTGCAACAGCAAAGAAGCAGCCAGCCAAATGGTGTTTTTCTTGGAGCATATGGATATGTGGAAAATTTAAGAAGAGATACCAGTAAAGAAGAATTCAAAGATGCACAAACACTCGGCAATTTTAAACTTGATGCAACAAAGCCTGTGTATCACGATACCAATAACCAGGGCTTTATACATGGACCGTCTATCGGGCAGGCAATTGCTGCTGCTGTATTGCGCAATGCATTCATGACCAATAATACGGAGGAAGAAGATATCGCCAACAGGCTGGCAGTAAATATTTCTTCGGCGCGGGTACGTATGGCTATGCAACTGGTTGAAGGTATGCGAAACGGGCAGGAACTTGGAGCAATCCTTGGCTTCCAGTTTGAAAGGGGCCTGCATGACAGGTACCAGACCATTGAACTCGATAAATATATTCAACCATTCCGGCAGGCTTTTCCACTTCAGCAACCGGTAGATGAAACAGCCAACGGCAAACCAACATATGTAAGCCTTGTGGTAAATGGTTCTGCTATACTTGATAAAGTGTACGCTGCAGTAAGCTGGCTCGATTATAATAATAATACCAGCAGAGACAGTACGATAGCGGATCTTTTAAAAGATAGCAATTTTGCAAAAGTCCCACCTGAAATAAGCAGCGTAATCGATGCTAATCTTAGTGGTGATAACAAGACCCTGGTGTACAATTGCATTATTGAAGAGATAGACAGGATGGCTGATGCGTTTGATGCATTGGGTGACCTGGCCATTTCAGAAAGCGTGTACCAGATGGTGCAGGGTAATCATGTACGTGCAGCTGCTATGCTAACAGCTTTATCTGATGGACATAATATTCCCGATCCTGAAATCATAGATACTCCAAGAGGCGGAGCAGTAGTTACACAACGTATGGTATTAAACTTTACTCCTAAAAATGCTGCAACAGCTAAGGCTTCAGGGTGGGGTAGTACCAGTACGGTACGCGCATTGACGGAGCCGACATTTAATAATTGGCTGGGGCAAACGCTGGGGCCCGCCAAAAATATTAAATATGTAATTAAAAAAATAGATGCAAATAAAAAGGTCACTAAAAAAAATTTTGCAATTACCGGTTTAAATATGCAGCCGCTGGACTTCTTTTTAATACCAGGCGCTGAAGTTGAACTGCAGGATATCATTATTAATTTATATAGAAAAGCAAACAATGATTTTGTTTCGATATATTCTGTTAATATAAAAGAAAAGGATAAGACCTGGACCTTGGATGATAAGTCGATTTCTGAAGTTTACATCCTGGTAAAGCATATCCGCAATATGATCAGCAATGTAAAATATGCAGGCGATAGTGATTTGCGTTTGCCCAATGATCCTGTTAAGCCCGATAATCCCGGCAATTGGGATGTTAATGATCTAAACAAAAGAGTCACCGGAGCCTATAAATCTTTGCAGTTATTTATCCAGGACGTGGCTGCAGAACCGTTCCTCACAGATGTACTCAGTGGTAAAACAGCGGTGACTGATGCGGTCGTCGATACTTCCGATATTGATAAAATATATGCACACCTGAACATTGCCGTATTCCTTGGTATCCCCCATGCACTTTCTATTCCATTTGATGCTACCGCTTCAGAAGCTCAGAGAGGGACAACCCTGTTACAACAATTGGTGGACATTTATAACCAGGCTGTAGAAATAGAAAGTGATGCCACAGATGCTTTTACCGCACTTGCAGCCGTTACCAGCGTCAAATTAAAAGTGCAGAAACTTGTGGAACTCAACAAGGTAATATTGGGCAAAAACGCAATCGTAAATCCATTATACACTCCCTTAAATACAACAAATATACATACCGAACTGGCTTTGCCTGCCGCTCAGAAAATTGCAAGGAACGGTGGTACATTGGTTATGGAGGACTGGCTCCAGAATGTTTCTAAAGTGAGGCCGCGTGTATATGATATATCAATGGTTATTCAAACAACAGACATATATAATTTACCGGTTCCACAGATGGAACCCGCCCAATTACCTTATGTTGCCGGTGATTATTGGCTGGGTATTGAATATCCTTCGAGCTATACACCACCTGGGCATTCGGTTTCATTATTACTTATTAATCCCGGTGAATTGCAAAAAACAGGTGTTCACTCAGGCTTTATTATTGATGAATGGATAGAAATGATCCCCGGAAAACAGCAAACAACAGGCATTACATTCAACTATAATAATCCGAATGCTTCGCCGCCACAATCGTTATTACTTGCCGTTACTCCGAAAATCACGAATCAATGGTCATGGGATGATTTGGTATATACTATTGTTGATACGATAGAGCTTGCTAAAAACAGGGCGGTTGAACCTGATCATTTCGATCATTCTTTTTTGAGCCAGGTAGTTCCCGGTATATTTTCAGAAGTTGTACCGCCGCAATTCCGAAACGAAGACACGAATCCATTGGGTGTGCAGGTCGTAATGGACCTTGCTGATGTTAAACAACCAAATCCAAATTAATTATGTCAAGAATTGATATTTTTTCATGCGAACCTTTCAGAGCATGGAACAGGGTTGAAGCAAGGCCAAGAGATGCAGAATTTGATAAAGTGCTGCAGGCGGGTGTTCACGATGCATTGTGGATGCTTACCAGGCAATGGCAATTTGGGGAATTGCAGGGAGAAGATACCGGCTCAGCTATCTTTTCAAAAATATATATGCAGACTACCCCTTTTACTCATATGAAAACTGCCAATGGAGAAGCTCAGCCATATGATGACAGTATTCCTCTCGAAGAACGTATTGAAAATATGCCGTACAGGCTTGATTTTAAAAGCAAGCTGGAGGCTGCTTATATTTTTTTAAGATGTATTGATCATGCCGCTGCCAGCCTTGGCCTGACTGCCACAAATAGCAGTAAAGCGTACAAGGCGCATTTAATTCAATTATATCCCATCAATGAAATTGAACCGGTGAAGGCGGGTGATGATGATGCTACTATTATTAATAAAGTAAAGTCATCGAATAATGAAAATTATGTAAACATGGTGAATGCGTCTACCGGAAGATATTTTGATGGTTTTGCATTGTACCAGGCTATTGTTGCCGACGAGTCAGCAGTTATTAATGCGATCAGCACCGGTGCTGCAGATAAATCTTTAGTAACAAATGCAGTAACAGATTTTGTAGGGTGGTTTGTTACTAATTATGATTTTGGTGATGTCGCCAGCACGGCATGGCTACCGTCGCACTTAGAGTACCAGTTTGATTGCGCTTTGCCTTCAGAAGATACGACCAACATTGTCTTATCTGCAGACCAGTATTATTCAGGGGATCTTGACTGGTTTTCTTTTGATGTGAATAAGGTTGATGATATAGATGGGTTGTCGGGTAATGCAGATGCCAATGACATGTTGCGTATAAAAGATCAATTACTGTCCGTAATTCCCGTTGAAGCAAAATTTGCAGGTTCGCCTAACTCGAGGTTCTGGGAGTTTGAAAACGGTAGTGTTGACCTGGGAGATATCAATGCTCAAACAACGGATTTGTCCAAGCTTATTTTTACTGAGTATGCTTTAATGTATAACATAGACTGGCTGCTGGTTCCATACCGCGTGCCTGTGGGAACTCTTTGTGAAATAAAAGGTATTGTTGTGACAGATGTTTTCGGCCAGCAGTTCTTTATAAAATCAGCTATCCAGGGACAAAGTGATAACTGGGCCGGATGGGGTATGTATAACTTAAGCACTATTAATCCGCAGGGTGCAAGAAACCTGCCAACGGATACAAGGCTCCTGGTTCCTCCAACTGTTGTAAAGAATCTCGAAAGTGATCCACACGAAGAAGTCCATTTTGTGCGGGATGAAATGACTAATAGTATCTGGGCTATCGAGGTGCAGGTACCCGATGAATTGGGTGGAAGTATTGACGGCCTCACTAATGCAAGAAGCTTTGAAAAGGCTTTGGACAAACTGGATACCACGCCACCTGCCGATGTTACTGACGTAAACGCAATGTTTAAATATTCATTGGCCAATACTGTTCCTGAAAACTGGATCCCTTTTATCCCGGTTCATATAAAAGATAGTAACCGGGAGATTCAATTGCAGCGGGCTTCCATGCCAAGGTTGTTCAATAATGCGTTTACCCATGTAAGGCCAAATACCAAATTATTACGCGATGGAATTGATGACAGCGATAATCAAAACGCGCCCTATTTTATTAATGAAGAAGAAGTACCGAGGGCCGGCGTTAAATTAACTGCAAATTTTCAGAGAACACGCTGGTACAATGGCAAAGTAATAAACTGGTATGGGTACCGCAAGGAAGTAGGGCGTGGAGAAGGTTCCAGTGGTTTATACTATGACAGGGTGAATGCCGTTAAAAAATAATCTGCAAATTATTTTACTTACTTAAACGTATAAATGTTCGCTGGACATGAGATTAAATTCCCGGCTGTAAAAGAGGATAAATAGAAATATCAATACCATTCTGAAATAATAATTGTAAAAGCTGCCGGGTTGTTTCTGCGGCATCATTCGATTCTATTTTTAAAGTAACTACCGCTTTTTCAGGAAACTGGTAGTTAGCAGTTGTATCATAATAACCGATCATCTTCTCAATAAACATTTCATAATTTTCCTGGTTAAGGCATTCTTCCAGTTCAGATAGTTCGCTTGCAGGCAGGCGCTCTTTTAATTTGCGCAAAGCATACATTAAATTATTTTTCCCCGCAGGTTTATATTCATTGAGTACATTACTGATCCTTATTTTTTTGTCTGTATCCAGGAGTATGAAAATCCCTTCTTTCATTTTTGAATACAACCATCCGGGAATTTTTCTTTTCCCAAGTGAGCCAGGTTTCTGTTCAATAAAAATGTATTTTGATCCGGTAAAGTGCGAGTATGCGTTTTGCAATTCTTTTTCAAATTCAGGCTGTGACGGCTGGGGGGGTAACAATAAATTGCCAAACGCAGATCCCCTGTGTGAAGCAATTTTTTCTAAATTAATGGAAGGATAACCTGATAGTTCAAGTTGTTGTAATACCAGGCTTTTGCCTGAACCGGTTTTACCGCAGAGGACTATGCATGTGGGCGAAAAGGGGAAGGCCATAAAAAATAAAAACACCTTTTTAGAAGAAATATGTTCTATAACTCACGTTCAGTTTCGATAACTTTCTGAGAAACACAAGACAGGTAATGAACCGCAAATGAAACACAGATCGTACAAGTACTTCTTACTAGCTAACATACGAGAGACTCATTATTCAACTTTATTAAGATGGTAATATTCTCTTTTCGGACCAAACCCGATACTGCAACATGCAATTGAATAAAAACAGGAGCAAGATAAAAATTATTTTTCGAAAATGCAAAAATTGAATCTTAAACTTTCAACTTAAGCCTCACCCCAACCCCTCTTCTTCAGAGAGGGAACTAACTTACCATACGACACCTTGCCTTAACTTTTAACTTTCAACCCTCAACTTTCAACGCCAGGTTTGTTGGCAACCCGTCAAGGCTCTTTAAATTATTTTTTTCAATATAGTCAAGAAGCCCTTCTTCACCTTTATTCTCTGCCCAGTCAAAATGGATATCCCGTTCCTCAACATACTTAAATAAAGGCACCCCAAATCCACATGATGTTTGCACGAGGTCAATATCGGCAACGATGATCTGCCTTGTGCTTGGATATATTTTGAAATGAGGAAAATATAATTTCCAATTATCGGTACCCGGCAACACAGTAAATCCTTTTCCATATAAACGAAGAATATTCGGTGATCCTTCAAAAGAACAGAACATAATTGTTATGCGCCCATTCTCCAGGGTATGAGCGGAGGTTTCGTTACCACTACTGATAAGATCCATATACGCTACTTTGTTCTCAGACAATACCCTGAAACAATCAAGCCCTTTCGGTGACAGGTTAATTCTTCCATTGCCACTCAAAGGAGCCGTACTTACGAAGAATATATGCTGATTTTCAATAAATTCTTTGTGAGCAGGTTTTATGGAATCATGAAGTTTACCCATATTTGATTGTTTCGCGTAATGATTTATGAAGTGCTGTCTTATATAAGGCTTCGGTACAGCAACAGTCCATGAGTAATCAAGGCTGCATTGAAGAATTTTGCAGATGATTCATATTAATTAAAAATTATGAAACAGCAACTTCATCTGTTACCGAAGCCGGTATCAAAGATAAAAACATAATTGATTTTACGGGGAAACTATTTATACGAGTGGGGGCCCAGGCTTGCAATAAAAAAACTATCGTACAGGTACGATAGTTTGAAGAAATGTAATAAGTTGATATAATTACAAATTAGTTTTATCGCTTGTTTTTATTGCACCTCTTTTTTTACGGTCTTTTTTTAGAGCCTTAACGATATCTACTGCAAAGAGCTTGCTCGCCTTTTTTAGCTTGTTTTCAAACTTCTTTTCATTGAGCTTGCTTTTATATTCTGCTAATGCGCCAGATAGTTTTTGAAACACTTCTTTTCGTGTTTCTTTTTTTGTAGGGCTTTTTACAATTACCGTTTTGTCTGCCTCTGTCATATTAATTCTTTTTAAGTTATGAAATACGCGGGCTTAAAAATAATACAAACCTAATATTGGCAATGTTAAGTTTTCGTATAATGCCCATATTCTAATTTGTCACGTTTATTTGACAAGGATTCGCTACCAGGCGGTGCAAAATTGAACCGGAACGTGATTTGAACCTCTTTCGATCCTTCGATTTACTAAGGCCAGGCTAAGCTCCGAACAGGTTTCTCACTTTCGGTAGACTCACGGCAAGGCCGGAGAAGAGACTAACTTATAAGTAGGTCACCCCCACAATTTTCCACCTTGAACGTAAACCTCACCCTAACCCCTCTCCTAAAGGCGAGGGAACTAACTTACCAAAAGCACGTCAAACCTCGACACACCTTCAACCCTGAACTTCGAACTTTCAATTTTGAAACAATCAATAATCAATAATCAATAATCAGTAATCAATAATAATCAGTAATCAATTATCAACGTTCAAATGGTATTTTTGTCCGTCAAAATTTTGCGTATGATAAGTTTAAATGAGATAAGGAAAAAAATTATGAAGGGCGATATTTCTTCATTGCTTCATATAAGCAGGGAAAGCAATATCCATCCATCGGAAGTTGCAAAATTATTTAATGAATTGCCAATTGATTCGGCCATTCATGCCTTCCAGTCTTTTCCATCAAAAAAACAAATAGTTGTTTTTTCTTATCTCGATATTTTATTGCAGAAAAAAATACTACGTGGTTTGAGTAAAGAAAGAGCCACTTTTATTTTAAACAAATTAAGTTCTGATGACAGGCTCACTTTAATAAACTCATACAAGGGAGTTGAGCGCTCGCATATCCTGGAATTATTAGAAGATAAAAATAAAAAAGCAACACATGACATGCTCGGTTACCCGAAAGAAAGTGTTGCAAGGCTTGTAAATACTGAGTTTGCTTCTATCAATGGAGATATGACTATTGAAAAAGCAAATGAATATTTGCGAAATCATCAATCTGATACTGAAACAGCCAATGTAATTTATGTAGTTGACAAAGAGGGAAAATTGATTGATGATATACCGGTGAGGAGACTGGTTTTGAATGCACCCGAAAAGCATATCTCTGAAATTATGGATGGGTATTGTGTTAAACTGGATCTTGATGATAGTGCAGAGGAAGCTATAACAAAATTCAGGGAGTATGATCGTACTGTTCTGCCGGTTACCAATAGTGATAATTTATTATTAGGTGTTGTTACTATTGATGATGTGATGGATGTGCAGGAACAGCGTGATACAAAGGAAATGCAGAAATTTGGTGGTGTTGAATCATTGGAATATCCTTATGTACAAACCTCCTTTTTTTCATTGATCAAAAAAAGAGCCGGCTGGCTGATTGTACTTTTCCTGGGAGAAATGTTAACAGCTACTGCCATGGGACATTTCCAGCATGAGATTGAAAAAGCGGTCGTGTTGTCACTTTTTATTCCGCTTATTATTTCAAGCGGCGGTAACAGCGGCTCACAGGCGGCCACACTTATTATAAGGGCAATGGCTGTTAAAGAACTTTCTTTAAGAGACTGGTGGTATGTTATGCGGCGTGAAATTTTCTCGGGGCTAACCCTTGGGCTCTTGCTTGGCTCCATAGGGTTTGTACGTATTATATCATGGCAGAAATTGCGTCTTCAGAATTATGGGCCGGATTGGTTTTTATTAGCAATAACTATTTTCTTTGCATTGATAGGTGTTGTAATGTGGGGAACTTTAAGCGGAGCCATGATTCCAATGATATTAAAAAAATGCAGGCAGGATCCTGCTGCATCATCGGCTCCATTTGTTGCTACATTGGTGGATGTTACGGGACTTATTATATACTTTAGCATAGCCGCAATAATTTTAAAAGGAACATTGCTTTAATTTTATACAAGTTTCTTTTAAAGTGGTTCTTTTAATGAAAAGAATACTACTGATATTATTATTTATTATTTTTTCTATATCTGTCTTTTCTCAGTATTATATTAAAGGAGAAGTAAAAGACCAGAAAGGGAATCCTCTGCAAAACGTTAGCATCCTTTTACATTCCGGTAATGTACTTTACAGAAGCGGAATATATGGGGGCTTTGGTATTACTTCGTCAAGGCTCATTGATTCTTTAACCTTTTCTTTAGATGGATATGAAACCTTAATTGTTAAAGTTAAGGCGACAGAATATTTGCATATCCTGATGAAAACACTTGTATTGCCTGCAGGTGTTCAGCAAAGTCATTTAAATAATTATGTAAAAGACATCAATAATAATCATACAAACTGGACCGTCGGAAATGAATCTTACAGCTCTCTTGTAGAAAATTCTTTTATAAAAGCTACTCCACCTTATCCTATTACTTTCACCTCGAATACAAACCAGGCTTCCTATAGCAATATTCGCAGATTTTTAAATAATAATGAAAAGGTTCCGCCCGATGCTGTGCGAATTGAAGAAATGTTGAATTACTTTAATTTTAATTATACACAACCCGGACATGATTCTTTATTTAAACAAACTTCTTTCTATTCCAGATGCCCATGGAACAATGCACACAAATTATTGCTTTTAAATATTTGTGCCCGGAAAGTAAACCTTGAAAATATACCTCCGGGTAATCTTGTTTTTTTAATTGATGCTTCGGGCTCAATGGATATGGCCAATAAGTTGCCCCTGTTAAAATCAGGATTACAATTATTAATAAAAAATTTAAGGCCCGTTGATACCATTTCAATTGTAGCTTATGGCGGAACTGCCAGGATTGTTCTGGAAGGCGTTTCAGGGGCTGAGAAGGAACAAATTAAAACGGCAGTTGAAAGTATTAATGCAGAAGGTGATACCCCTGGTGAGGCAGGAATAAAACTTGCATACCAGGTTGCTAACCGCCGTTTTATAAAGGGAGGTAATAACAGGATAATACTGGCATCAGATGGTGACTTCAACGTTGGGAAATCTTCAGAAGAAGACCTCGAAAAAATCATTGAGGAACAAAAAAAGACCGGTATATATCTTACCTGTCTTGGGGTTGGCATGGGAAATTATAAAGATTCGAAACTTTCTGTATTAGGGCAAAAAGGTAACGGCGACTTTGCTTATTTGGACAATGAAGCCGAAGCCGGCAAAGTTCTAATGACCGAGTTTACAAGAAATTTATATGCCGTTGCAGATAAAGTTTATATCGATGTATTTATGAATCCGTTAATTGTTTCTGAGTATCGTCTTATTGGTTACGATAATAATAAAGATAAAATAGCCGATACCACGATTAAAGTGGAAGGTGGTGAAATTGGATCAGGCCATTCAATGATCGCTCTCTTTGAGATTGTGCCAAAGGATACGAGCTTGCAGGGTATAAATCTTGCCGGTGTAGTAGTTCATTATGCTTTACCGGGAATGCATGAAGAAAATATAATGAAGTTCAGTTGCCCTTCGGAGGTTATTAATTATAACATCGTAGACAATAATTTTAGAAAGGCCGCAGGTATTGCATTATTTGGCATGAAGCTCAGGGAATCAATTTACACAATAAATATCCCATGGAGAAAAGTTGAATCATTTGCAAAAAAGAATTTCAATGCCAATCCTTTAGATGAAGAATTTGTAGGCCTGGTAAAAACAGCAAGGAAAATTTATGACAGAAGCGAAAGAAAGAAGAATGACAGATAAAGGTTGTTTTAGTTCGAAGTTTGAAGTTCGAAGTTCATAGTTCAAGCTGAAGGTTGAAGGTTCAAAGTTTCTTATGGTAAGTTAGTTCCCTCACTGAAGGAGAGGGGTTGGGGTGCGGCTTAAGTTCAAAGGTTCAAAGTTCAAAGTTGAAGGTGTCTTTGGTAAGTTAGTTCCCTCGCCTTTGGGAGAGGGGTTGGGGGTGAGGCTTACCCCCAACACTGTTTAATAAATTTTAAGCCTCGGCAAGTTGAACAGGAGTTTCTTGTTTACGGGTAAGAAATAAAAACCATACCAGGCCAAATAACAGGTAGCTTATATAATCTTTATTTAGAAATGATAGCTGCTCCATTTCTAATTTACAGGATAAAATGGGTTGAAAATTATTATGCTCAAATAAATTTATCTCTTTTGAAAGACCATCTTTCATCTTATACTTATACTGGGTTCCGTCAATTTCTATTTCTCCCATACTGATATCCAATTTGCTTTTTGTGAGAAAGCCAAGCTGTTGGCTATACTCATTTAACAAGGTGGTTATTTCAGTTTTTTTAATCATTTCATTTTCAATAAAAAAAACTCTCCTGTTGTCATTACACATTATTCTGAATGCCCGGGTTTCATGATCAATTTTAATGTGAATTAACTTTTTATTTTCATCGTATACCTCAAACACAGGATAAGACTTGTCCGAAATAAAGATTATTTTCATAATATAGATTTAAAGGGGTATAAAAATAGGGCAATCTGTATAATTTCCACTGCCTCCTCTATGAACATTCTATTAACATTTTTCCAGAAACAGGGTACATTACACTAAAGATCAATTGATTATGGATGTGTTGAGCGCACTAATTTTAAAAATCCGCCTTATTTCAACTATCTGTTATAAACCCCAGGAAACTAATCTTATCAGCACATACCAGGTGAAAAAATCGATGAAAAACCTGCAACAATTGGTCCTTTTAATAAGAATTTATATAATTACCACAAATCATGGGAGATATTTCATTTAACAATTTCATAACTTTTTATTCACAAATCTGTAACAATACCATAATATTTGTAAATTAGTTTTACTTCTCAAAAATCAAAACAACTTTTATGAACCAAATTAACTTACAAATTGGAAAAACTTTGTTTTTTACAATGTCTCTTTTCTTTTTTACAACTTTACTTTTTGCGCAAGCCAATAAAATTGAGGGTAAAGTTTTGGATGCGGAAAATCACAAACCACTCGACGGTGTAAGTGTGTCTCTTAAAAATGCCAATGAAGGAACATTGACGAATGCGAACGGAGAATTTACTTTAACTGTTCCGAAAAACGGCAGGCTTATCCTGAGTTTTATAGGATATGAATCAAAGGAAGTTACCGCATCAAAAAATAACCTGATCATTGAGTTAACATCTTCAACGAAACAATTAAATGAAGTAGTTGTTACGGCTTTGGGAATAAGAAAGGAAATAAAAAAATTAGGTTATGCTATACAGGAAGTAAAAGGCGAGGACCTCATAAAAGCACGGGATCAGAACCCAATTACAGGATTGACCGGGAAAGTTGCAGGGCTTTCTGTTGGAGCATCTGCAGAGTTACTCGGTAACCCGACCGTGTTATTAAGAGGAAATACGTTAAGCCTTTATGTGGTCGATGGAATCCCTATCAGTTCAGATACGTGGAATATTAGCCCGGATGATATCGAAACGTATACGGTATTGAAAGGGCCTACCGCAGCCGCATTATATGGAAGCCGGGCACAATACGGAGCTATCATGATCACCACTAAAAAGGGTGCAAGGGCAAGAAACAAAGGTTTTACAGTAGAACTGAACTCTACTAATTCTGTGGATAAAGGATTTTTGGCTTTTCCAAGGATACAGGATGAATATGGCGGAGGAGAAAATCAGCTATATGCTTTTGGTGATGGTAAAGGAGGTGGGCTCAATGATAATGATTATGATGTTTGGGGGCCTCGTTTTCAAGGCCAGTTGATTCCTCAATATGACGGAGACTATGATCCCAATACTACTTACAAAACAACATACCCGGGGGGCTATGTTTATTCAGGACATATTAAACCAACCCCTTATACTGCCCGTGGAAAAGATAATCTCAGCCGCTTTTTACGGCCAGGTTTTCAAACCACCAATAATATCGCTTTGAGTGCCGCAGGTGATAATTATAATATGCGGTTTTCTGTTTCGCAGTCGTACCAACAAAGCATTATTCCAAATACTGAATTAAATATTACAAATTTTAATCTTTCAGGTTCCTACAGCCCGGGTAAGAATGTTAAGATCAATGCCAGCTTTAATTATAACAGGCAGTATACACCTAATTTTCCGGATGTGGACTATGGCCCCAACAGTTTAATCTACAATGTGGCCATTTGGACGGGTGATGACTGGGATGTGGATGCCCCGGATATCAAAGGCATGTGGCAAAAGGGAAAGGTAGGCACACAATCAGTTTTTGCAGAATATCAGCGGTATCATAATCCCTGGTTTACAGTAAATGAGTGGCTCAGGGGACATCATAAAAATGACATGTATGGTTATGTTTCAGGTACTTTTAAAATAGACGATCATTTAAATGTATTTGGCCGCACACAAATTACCGGCTATGATCTGTTGCGTACGGAAGAAATGCCTTTTTCGGCCCATCCTTACGGAAGGGAACAGAATCTCGGAGATTACCGGGAAGACCGCAGGAGCCTTTTTGAAAACAATTCGGATGTTCAGTTGAATTACAACTATACCGTAAAAAATTTCCTGAATCTTTCAGGCCTGGTGGGAGGTGCCGCGAGGATTTTTACTTATAATTCAAGTTTTACCTCTACCGATTATCTCAATGTGCCTGGAGTATATGCATTTAGCAATTCACGAAACCCCATCCAGTCTACCAGTTTTAATTCGGATATGAGAGTCTATAGTGCATATGCCTCATTAGACGCATCTTTAGGAAAATATGCTACTATTTCAGCAACCGGGAGGGTGGATAAATCCTCTGCCCTGCCTCCGGCGCATAATAATTATTTTTACCCAAGTATTTCAGTTGCTTCTGTAATTTCAGATTATGTAAAACTTCCGGAAGTGATTTCATTCTTGAAGGTAAGGGGCTCCTTTGCTGAAGTACATGGTGATGCTGTATCTGCTACTATAGGTGTAGCACCATTTTCAAGCATTTCGGCATTTGGTAATACTTCTGCCGGAAATTCCCTGTTTGATTATCCTTTGGATTATGGTTCTAATTACACTTCTCCCTATGGTGGCCCTGATTATTCACTTGCAAAAGTATATTCAACCGTTAAGCCCTACAACAATCAAACAGCTGCCTATTATACAAGTAACCTGTATGATCCTAATATCAAAACATTTGATCGCGTAAATTATGAAGGAGGATTTGATATCCGCTTTATGAAAAACAGATTGGGCTTGAGCGCAACCGCATTTCAATATGTTGACGGCCCCCAGATCCTGCAAAATCCAATTTCTACCGCTACAGGATATAGTTATTATTACATAAACGCATTGAAAACAACTAAAACAGGGTATGAAGTTTCCCTCACTGGTACTCCTGTAAGTATTCGCAATAGCTTTAACTGGGACATATTAGTAAACTGGTCAACCTACCAGGATAAATATAAAGAATTGCCACAGGGACAGGATATATATAATACCAACTATAAAAAAGGAGACAGGGTTGATGGTTTTTTTACCAGTGCCTTTGTTAAAACAAATGATGGAAAAGTGGTATACGATGCCAGCGGTTATCCATTAACAAATCCCGTATCGCAAAAGCTCGGCTACCTGAATGCGGATTATAACTGGAGTATTTACAATAAGGTGAACTGGAAAGGATTATCATTAGCATTTCAGTTTGATGGAAGTGTTGGCGGAATTACATCGGACCTTATGCATAATAAAACCATGCGTGGCGGGAGGAACATTGAAACTGCAACCGGTGCATTGGGAAGGGCAAGAGAATTAGACAATGATCACGCTGGGGATGCCAACTATGCGGGAACATATATTGGAGATGGAGTAGTGGTTTCAAATAATGTTCCTATTGATTTTGATTCAAAAACAGGAGCTATTCTTAATTATAAGGACCTGCAATTTGCACCTAACACTACACCAAAACAAGTGCAGCCGTGGGTAAGCTCATATTATAATGTAGATGAAGCCAACCTGATGAGTAAAACATATGCAAAGCTGAGGGAAGTTACCATCGGGTATGATATTCCTTCCAAACTGTTATCAGGAACATTTATCAATAAAATTACCATTTCTGCTGTTGCACGTAACCTTATATATTTCTATAAAGATAAAAGGTTTAAAGATGTAGACCTTGATCAGTATAATTATTCTGTTAATGGTACCGCATTACAATCACCAACTACCCGGCGGTATGGTTTTAACCTCAATATTGTATTTTAAGTATAAATAAGTATAAACTTTAATTCAAATGAAGAAATTATTTTATAAAATAACGGGAGCTGTTTTGATCGTTACCATACTATTGAGCAGTTGTACCAAATCGTTTAATGATCTCAATAAAAATCCTAATAAACCGACCGATGTACCGGCTTCATTGCTTTTTAATGGTATTTTGAATGATATGTACGAAGAACCTTATACCTCTAACGAAAAATGGTGCCAGTATTTTTGTGAAAATTATGATTATTATGGAAATAACCGGTATGATTTCGGCTCCGGACATGATTATTTTAGTACTTTAAATAATGCTGATAAGATGATAGACGCGGCGGTAAACCAGGGGTTGCCATCAGTAAATCCATACGAAGCGCTTAACAAATTTTTCAAAGCATACCTTTTTACAAGGATGAGCCTGCAGATGGGCGATATTCCCATGACCGAAGCATTAAAAGGATCAACGAATTTAAACCCGGTATATGACCCTCAAAAGAAAGTGTTCCAGCAGGCTTTTCTATGGTTAGATAGTGCAAATACTGATCTCACTTCATTGGTTGCCGGCAGCGATAATTCCCTTCAGGGAGATATTTATTTTAATAATAATCTTCTTAACTGGCAAAAGACGGTAAATACTTTAAGGCTGAGATTATTAATTCAGTTAAGTAAAAAAACCAGTGATCCGGATCTGAACGTGGCACAACAGTTTGCAATGATTATTGGAGATCCTGCTAAATACCCGGTCATGACAGATGTGTCCGATAATCTTGAATATACCTATGTGTACCCGACAAATGATTATCCACAAAATCCTGGCAATTTCGGATTTAATGCATTACGGGAAAATACTTCTGCTACTTATGTCGGACTCTTAACCAGGCTTAAAGACCCGAGGGTATTTGTTACCGCCGAACCAGCATCTGCCCTGGTTACAGGGGGCCTGAGTCCTACAAGTTTTGCTGCGTTTGTTGGTGCCGATCCGGGAGAAGATCTTGGCTCTATGTATATAAAGGCAAATGCCGGCAAGTATTCTCTGATCAACCGCAAGCGTTACTACGACACTTATACAGGCGAACCGAGCATACAGATAGGGTATCCAGAAATGTTGTTTAATATCGCTGAAGCGATTAACAGGGGCTGGATTTCGACCGGGCCAAAAGGAAATGCTGAGGCATACTACACGGCTGGTATACAAGCATCAATGGCTTTTTATAATATTCCGTCCAGTGGTGCGCTAACTGTCTATTTTTTGCATTCCGGGGCAAGTTTGGGTACTTATGATAATTATACTGTAAATGTTGACTTCCCTACCTATTATGCCCAGGCAGCGGTAAAGTATGGTGGAAATACCGCCATCGGATTGAACCAAATCCTGACACAAAAGTACCTGGCTTTGTTTCGTCATTCCGGCCTGGAATCATACTATACCTATCGCAGAACAGGTGTACCGAATTTCACAACGGGGCCCGGAACAGGGAATAGCGAAAGAATTGCACTCAGGTTTCAATATCCTTCAAGTGAAAAAACAGTTAATACAACTAATTATCAAGACGCATTGAAATCACAGTTCGGCGGCAACGATGATATCAATGGAAAAATGTGGATATTACAGTAAAACGTAAGTTAGTTTTGGTTTACATAAAGAGGCGGAGCTTTTTCAGGTTCCGTCTCATTTTTTGTTTAACCCCATTTGAACAATAATCATAAATATTCAGGATGAATAAATGTATTTGTGTTTTAATATCGTTTCTTATATGCGCTCAAAAAATTTCAGCCCAGCTCAAAACAGAAAACCTGGTAATAGTTACTTTGGATGGAATGCGCTGGCAGGAAGTTTTTGGCGGTGCTGATTCTGCGTTATTAAAAAATAAAAATTTTACAAGAGACAGTTTGGGAGCGAGTTCAAAATTCTGGGATGATGATATTGAAAAAAGGAGGAAGAGTTTGATGCCTTTTATATGGAGCACAGTTGTGAGCAAGGGGCAGCTATACGGCAACAGGTGGAAGGAGAGCGAAGTGGATAATGCCAATCCGTATAAATTTTCCTATCCCGGCTACAATGAAATTTTTACGGGCTATCCCGATACCGCAGTGAATTCCAATGATAAAATTGTAAATAAAAATATAAATGTACTTGAGTTTATAAATCAGCAACCCGGGTTTAAAAATAAGGTAGCGGCATTTACATCGTGGGATGCCTTTCCTTATATTTTAAATAAATGGAGAAGCGGGATTTATGTAAACAGTGATACCGATTCATTACCGTATACAAAAGTAAAATTCAGGCTTATAGATGATATACAATCGCACACCACGCGACCGCTTGGAATACGCGCCGATGTACTTACGTATATTTCTGCAAGAGAATATTTGAAAGAGATGAAGCCTAAAGTTTTGTATATCTCCCTTGGTGAAACAGATGACCTGGCGCACGCAGGTATGTACGACTGGTACCTGGGTAGTGCTTATGCCGAAGACAGGATGCTTGAAGAACTTTGGGATTATATTCAATCTGAACCGCAGTATAAAAATAAAACCACTTTAATTATAACCTGCGATCATGGCAGGGGAGATAATCCTAAAGAGAACTGGCAAAGTCACGGAGAAAAAATTGAAGATTCCGGGCAGATATGGATTGCAGCAATCGGGCCTGATACCAAACCAGCTGGTGAAATGAAGAATAAAAATTTATTGTATCAAAAACAACTTGCTGCCACTTTTGCAAAAGTGCTCGGCTTTACTTTTACTCCCAATCATCCGGTTGCAGCGCCTATAGAAAATATCTATAAATAAATGGAACAAACAGAAGCTATAAAAATTGCAGATGAAATACTGGCGTTATATAAAATGTATGGCGGCCAGGATTATATCGGGGAACCGGTTTCACAAATTGAGCACATGTGCCAATGTGCGCAATTAGCCGAAAATGAAAAGTATGATGATGAGGTAATCCTTGCTGCTTTTTTTCATGATATCGGTCATTTATGTGAACACATCATGGAAGTGAAGTATATGGATGATTATGGAATAGTTGATCACGAAAAAATCGGGGGCGAATACCTTAGGTGTAAAGGCTTTTCAGAAAAAATTGCAAAGCTAATTGCCTCCCATGTGGACGCAAAGCGATACCTTACTTTTACGTATCCTTCATACTATGAAAGGTTATCAGATGCAAGTAAAAACACTTTAAATTTCCAAGGCGGCCCAATGAATGAAAAAGAAGCAAAAGATTTCGAAAAAGATGAATTGTTTCCATTGTACATTACACTAAGAGGATGGGATGAGAAAGCAAAAGCAGAACATGTTCCCTTACCCGACCTGGAGCGTTACCGGGCTATGATGATTCAGCATCTGATAAAACATAACGTAAATCAATGAACATTGAACTGGTTGTATTTGATATTGCGGGCACAACCATTGCAGATGAAGGAAACATAAATGATTTTTTCAGGAGGGCTTTTCTAATGCAGGAATGCATGATGTGGCTGGAACTGATTTAGAAGGAATAAGGGGTTATCGAAAAAAAGAGGCCATTGAAATAATTGTTGAAAAATACAATCCGCAATATAAGAATGATGACAGGTTTATTGAAAATATTCATCAGGATTTTACAAACCAGGTCGTCGAATATTATGAAACAAGCGAAGGGCTTTCTCCATTGCCCTTCGCTGAAAAAGTGTTTCTTGAATTACAAGACAATAAAATAAAAGTTGCGCTCAATACCGGTTTCACAAGGATCATTGTAGCACCAATTTTAAAACGTCTTGGTTGGGATACGGCTTCTTTCATTGATGCAGTAGTATGCAGTGATGAAGTATCGCAAGGGCGCCCTTATCCATATATGATAGAAAAACTAATGCAAAAACTCAACATCATCTGCCGCGAAAATATAGCAAAGGTGGGTGATGCAAAAGTTGATATTGAAGAAGGGCGGAATGCGGGTTGCGGTATAGTGGTGGCTGTAACTACAGGCGCATACACAAGAGAGCAGCTTATAAAATATCATCCGGACCATACCATTGATTCATTACAATCTTTACCTTCATTAATACTCTAAAAGTGCAGGCAATTCCTTTACAACCGCCCCGGCTTAGATACCGCGATATGTACGTTGCGTTATTTGCGTCGGTTATTACCTTCCTCACCTATGCATCTGTGTATGCATTTAGAAAGCCTTTTACGGTAGGTAGTTTCGGCAATGCTCCGCTTATTTTTGGGATGGCTTATAAAGATGCCCTCGTTATCATCCAGGTGCTGGGTTATATGTTGAGTAAGTTTTACGGAATAAAATTTATTGCCGAGTTAAAACATATCGGAAGAGGGAAAATTATTTTATTGCTTGTGGGTATTTCTTGGAGCTCTTTATTGCTTTTTGCAATTGTTCCTGCACCTTTTAATATAATTTTTTTATTTACAAACGGCTTTCCGTTAGGTATCATATGGGGAATTATTTTTTCATTTGTGGAAGGAAGAAAAGCAACAGATTTTATCGGTGCTTCTCTTGCAGTGAGTTTTATTTTTTCCTCGGGTTTGGTAAAGTCTGTGGCAAAATACCTGCAGGTAGACTTTGCAGTTACTGACTGGTGGCTCCCTTTTCTCACGGGACTTGTTTTTATTTTACCGTTGCTTCTTTTTGTTTTTTTGCTGGAAAAAATTCCGCCACCATCGGAAGAAGATATTGAGAGCCGGATAATTCGTTTGCCTATGACTAAAGCCGAACGCAAAAAGTTCTTTTTAGAATTCAGGTATGGATTGTTGCTGCTTATTATTTTGTATGTTTTCTTAACTGTCTTTCGCGACATCCGCGATAATTTTGCTGCTGATATCTGGAAAGAATTGGGTTTTGGTAACCAGCCATCTGTATTCACAGCAACAGAAATCCCCATCAGCATAATTGTTTTGGTTTTAATCGGCAGCATGATTCTTATTCGCAATAACCGCCATGCGCTGGTGATTACCCACATTATTATTGTAGCGGGGTTTTTATTGGCGGGCGTTAGTTCGTGGATGTTCATCAATCATAACCTTACTCCTTTTATGTGGATGACTTTAGTTGGCCTCGGCTTGTACATGGGTTATATACCGTTTAACTGTATTTTATTTGAACGGCTTATCGCCACTTTTAAAAATGGCGGCAATGTTGGCTTTCTTATTTATGTTTCCGATTCATTTGGTTATCTTGGAAGTGTTGCTGTCATCATAAGCAAATCCATCTTCAGCAATAAATTACCATGGGCGGCAGTGTATTCTCACGGAGTAATGTATTTGTCAGTTATTGGTGTCGCCGGAGCCTTATTGGCTTTACGATATTTTAATAGAAAAT
>JBDTZL010000270.1:0-16371 GCA_040005125.1 Ginsengibacter sp. | reverse complement strand
ATTGGCTTCTCCCCTTTATCCCAAATAAATTGAAATTCTGTACGGCGGTTTTTCGCACGGCAAGCCTCATCTGCATTATCCTCACATCCGGCAACCGGTTTTTTGGAACCGTTACCAACAATGATAAATTTATTCTGATCAAACTTATGTTCATTTACCAGGTAGCTAACTACCGAAGTAGCCCGGCTTAGTGAAAGCTTATCGTTTAAGGGGCCACTGCCAACATTATCGGTATTTCCTTCAACGCGAATATAGGCGCCAGCAAAACCCTGGGCGAGTTCCTTGATTTCCCTGTCAATAAGAACCTTATCATCTTCATCAAGTTGGGCAGAATTGGTAGGAAATTCGAGGCTTATGACTTTACTGCTTTGTGACGTCTGTGCCTTAATCTCAGTGGTGGCAGGCTTAAACGCTTCCACTTTAGCCGCGGCCTGGTTATTATCAGCCGTAAAATCTTTATCGTTCATGAGTTCCTGTATCACAGATGGGTCGGAAACATTTCTCCACGGTGCGGGAGATTTTGCAAGGCCGACTTCAGTATATTTAATAGCCATCCTGCCATACATTCTATCTCCTGTCATTCCTGTGTAAGTACTGTTAAGGCCGAAGAAATTTATATTGTCTCCTAAAGTTGAAAAGTAAACTTTGTTGGCAGATTTGGCAGCAATGTCTTCGGGGAATTTGAAGCCTTTTGCAAAAAGTGCGTTAGCCTCTTTTTTAGCAGTTGGATCATTATTTATGCGTGCGTTGCCTTGTAGCCAGGCTTTCACAAGTTTTACAATATTGGCGTGCTTTTCCTTAAGAACCGATTGCTTAACTAATAACCCGTCGGCAATGATCTGGCTGGCAACCGCACTGCTTACAAGAACCTTTGCACCTGCCTGGGAGGCAACACAATCTTCATCATCCGGCGCCCATACAACCGCGGCATCGCATTGATTGTTTTTAAATGCATTGGCCGCTTCCACACCATCACCAACCTGGTATCCGTCAATATCACCCATTTTTAAGCCAGAAGATTCAAGTACATTTAGTAACAAGGTATGGGAAGCTGTGCCTACTGCATAAGCTACTTTTTTATGTTTCAAACTTACTACATCATCGATCCCTTTACGCACAACGATGGCATCGGCTCCATGTGATTGGTTTACCTGCATAATCTGAACGACATTATCTGCCAGCAACTCACTCCCCGACCCCATTTCAACAGAAAGGGCATCTGTAGTGCAATACACAAGATCAAGATCGCCTGAATGAAGGCCTGACCTCGTATCTTTCACTGCATCCATTTGCTTTATAAGCAATTTGATCCCATAATTTTTGTAAAGCTCGCTGCTCTCATTTGGGTCCATTCCACCGTTCATTAAAACGAGACCCTCAACCCCGGTAAAAGTATTATATGCCACAACCAGGTCGGGCTTACCTGATTTACTGTCAACGGCTAATTTCCCATCTTTAGAAATCCAGCGTGTGTAGGCAAAATAGCCCGCGACGAGTACCACAATAAAAATGGCTGCGTTACGAATAGCCTTAACGGTTTTCTGACCCTTTTCAGTTAGTTCCATAATTCATATTTGAGTTTATAATTATTTTAGAAATCCTCATCCCAACCTCCTTCGACAAGCTTGGGACAGGCACCTTCGACAAGTTCAGGAGAAGCCCCTTGAGTAAATTCTCCATTTTTTCGAGCGGATATTTCAGGTTAGTGAAAATCCATTCAAAATAATAATTTAATTTATTCATATTATTTAAGCAGATCCTTGTTAGCAGTTAACCATGATGTATCGGTAGCAGATTGATCGCTGTTATTTACCGTATCAGTATCACTTTTCATAAAGGCAAATACATCAACCTTATTGCTATATTGTTCCAGTAATTTTTGCCCGGCATCATCCATTATCCCATTTTCTGCTTCCATTTTCATAAGCAATGTTTCATGATCGTGGATCATAGACATCACTTCCGATTCGTTCTCTGCAATACGATTACGGGTCTCTTCCAAAGTTATTGTTTCAAATTCGGAAACGCCTAACAGCGAAGATGCGCTGTGTGCCGCTTCCCTCCATATACTGGAGGTTTGAAGCTGGTCACGTAAACGGCCAATTGTGTTGGCTACAGATTCTGTACTGCTTTCAAGATTGCTATACAGGCGATCGAAGAAGTTATAGCTTTTCAGCATCTTCTGTTTGTCTTCCTGCATGATCTTTAATAATTTTTCATCTTCTGCTGCTTCACGGCCAAAATGGGCAATCTGGTCTTTGGCTTTATCGCGGGTATGCTGGTCCAGTTTTGGATCATTTGACTGTTTTTCAAATTGAGCGGCATAGTCCAGGTTTTTCTGCATGGATTCTTTCCTTTCAGCCATTTTTGTAGTATGCAGGCTTATCGCTTCCATCATCTTTTTAATGCTTGCATTAAATTTTGAAAGCACCGCACGGCGATTGGCAACTACTACTTCAAGCAGACCAGGTAAATCGGTTTTTATTAAAAAGCGGGTCATTTTACGGATGGCGCTTTTCCATCTTGCTATAAGAACATTCCGCATAAGAAAAAGAGTTCCGATAATTCCTATTATCAAAAACAGCTGACCCAATGCTATACCGAAAGCTATCCAATTATGTATGATCCGGGTAATTGTTGGAAGCAAAAAATAGCCAATTAAAAGAAATACAGCTATCAACACAGCTGTAATTCCCATACGCATCTTACGCTCATCCGCAGTTTCCAATGTATAAACGGACGAGCTTTTTATTACATCATTCATGATAGTTTTATTTTAGAATTTATAATATTTATTAAATTACAGCTTACACTGACTGGAGTCTTGTTATGTCAGTATCTATAGTCGATTGTATATAATTATGCGCCAAAGTTATTAATCGTTCTGCTTTTTCAATTTTTTCAATGGCTTCTTTACCAAGTGTTTTGTTAATTTCCAATTGCGTTTTTTCCTTGTTCATCGATTCGTCGAGCTGTTGCTTTTGCAATTCCAACTGTCGAAGCTGATCCTGTATTTTTTTGATATTATCGTTATGCGATTGAAGGACACTTTGCCTTTTTTGTAATTGATTATTTTTTTCTGCCAAAGCGCCCTTTAGAAAATCATCATTTTTTTGTTTAATGATCGCTTTATATTGCCTGGCTGCTTCGATGAGTTTTGCAGGTGGAACTTCCTGGGACTCGAAGTTCATAAGCACAGCCTGTAACACCACTTCCGGTGCGACTATTCCTTTAGCCGTCATCTTTTGTTGTGTTTTTATAAGTTGCTGCCTGAATTCAAAGTAATCTAATCCCGGTCGATTTGCTTTGACAAGCTCATCTTCAAAAAACTTAACGAAGGTAGGGTCAAGCTGTTCCCTTTCACTTGTGGTTTGCTGTAATGGAGCTACAAATGATGGATCGGACGTTACATCCGCAGCAGATGCTGAAGGGGCTGTTGCATCTGTAGTGGAATGCAAAGGAAAAAATGTAGGTGCTACCTCAGAAACCGGTTGCTGGGCTGCTGTTGAATTATTGCCATGCTCTTTTATTATATCACCGGGCTCGTCTTCAATAAATCCCCTCTGTTTTAAGAAGTTTTTTAATCCCATATTTTCTTTTGAAATGACTAAGCTATTCGATATTCTTCCAAGAGATTAGTTTTGGCTAAAAACATAGTCATGTTAAAGATATGGTTTTTGAAATAATTTCAAATTCTCTCTTTTTTAAAAGGATTAGGGAGACCTTTTATATATGATTCCATTAACCCCTTTAAAATACAGGGGCGCAAGAAAGCTGTGCATATAAATTTTGTCAGAACAGATTGACCACCAAGAAACTGGCAAAAAATGAAATTTTCATTTACAATATTGCAGCCTGCCTGTCCGGTAGGCAGGTTGGTGAGGACAGCAACCGCGGCGTTCCGAAGTGGCCGGTGGGGCCCACCGGCCACTTTTATAGACCAGATTGGCCACTAAGAACTCAACATATTGAACAAATAATTCAGACCAGGTTCTTTTTAATGTAAGCTATACTTTGAGTGATGCTGTCGAATGGCGAGCCGGGACATTTATCCTCCTCTACAAAAAAGTATTGGAAGCCGGCTTCCTTTTTATGCTTGAAAATTTCCTTAAAATCAATAATACCGTTTCCAACTTCTGTAAATGATTTTTGTTCAGTTTTGTCCATATCTTTTAAATGAAAAAGCGGGAACCTCCCGGGATGCTGGTTAAATAGCTCCACAGGATTTCTCCCGGCTTTCGTAACCCAGTAAAGATCCATTTCCATCTTTACCAAACCTTTATCGGCTCCAAGTAAAATGTCGTATGGAAGGGTATCCCCCTGTTTTATAAATTCAAAATCGTGGTTGTGGTAACAAAGCTGTATGCCCGCTTTCTTGCATCTTTCACCTGCAATGTTTAATTGATCAGCTACATATTTATAATGACTGATATCTCCGCGTTCATCAGTAGATAAGTATGCGCATACCATATATTTCAGGCCAACTGCTGCTGCATCATCTACTGCTTTGTCCCATTCATGCAGAATGGTGCCTTTCTGTATTTCTCCTTTTGGCTTTTCCTCGCCCAATCTATAATGGCTGCTGATTATTACAAGCCCGTTATCTTTTAATAGCCTCGAAAAAGCCGCGGGCTCCATGTCATAAAATTTTTGAGTACCGGTATAAGTAGCCCCCTCAACCGAAGTATAGCCTATTTTTGCAACCTTCGAAAGAGTATCTGCCGGATCCGTTTGCATAGCATCTCTTACGGTATATAGTTGCAAGCCTATTAATGAAGTTTTAAGCCTGAAATCTTTCGGTGCCAAAAGAACTCCCGCAGATAGCAGGGAGGTTGATTTAATGAAAGAACGCCTGGTTGTCATTTTTTTTGGTTTTTGAATTTATAGAAAGAAAGCCTCACCCCCTAACCCATCTCCCAAAGGAGAGGGGCCTGGAGCCCCGACTACAAAGAGTTTATAAACTTAAATAATTTTAGCCGAATAAAGATCATGGTAATTTACAAATCTCCTTTTTTTAATTGCGATACTGCATAGTCAACTGCACGCGCTATCATAGCCATATAAGTTAAAGACGGATTTTGTGTTGAAGTAGATGTCATATAAGCACCATCTGTTACAAATACATTGGAACAATTATGAAACTGGTTCCATCTGTTAAGCAATTCTATTAATAATCGAGGTTCTTAAGATACTGGTAATTATACGAAAGGCATTCAAACGCAGTACCCGTATATTCTTCCTGTTCTACGAAGAAATGCTTCATCCCTGCTTTTTTCGAATTTTGCAACATCTTTTTTATATCCAATCCACCCTTGCCAAATTCAGTACTGTGTTTTTCTGCCATGTTCATATCTTTCAGGTGCCACAGAGGGAACCGATTGGGATATTTTTCAAAATAATCCAATGGATTGTTCCCGGTCACTATAACCCATCCCAGGTCCATTTCAAGGTTAACAAACTCCGGGTTGGTATTTTCAACAAGAACATCATATAAAATTTTACCATTTTCTTTTTCAAATTCAAAATCATGGTTGTGATAACCAAAATGAAGATTTGATTTTTTGCTGGCTTCTCCTGCTTTATTAAATGCATCAGCCACACTCTTGTAATTATCTACGGTTTGTCCTTTTGAAGGCATTGATGAAACAATCACATATTCCTGGCCAGCCTCCGCTGCATCATCAATTGTTTGTTGCCATTTATCATCAAAATGTACATGGCCGCTGCGCAAATTTATTCCAAGATCTTTGGTTACTTTTTTTATCTCGGCCGGCTTAAGCCCGTAATAATTGCCCTTATCACTTCCGGCAGATTCAATTTCTTTATAACCAAGAGCGGCTATTTTTTCTAATGTCCCGATATTATCTTCCAGCATTTCTTTACGCACTGTATATAATTGTACCCCTATATCTTTCACGCGTTTTCTTTTTCCGGCTTCTACAAGATTGGGTAAAAACATGGAACCAACTGCCAGTGCCCCGGAGGCTTTTAGAAAATTACGTCTTGAGTTCATGTGTTGATATTTAGATTTTTGAAATGATTACGTTGGCATGATAAACCCCTTATTTCCCCATATCTGAATTGCTTACAAACGCAATTCTTTTACTATCCGGCGACCATGAAGGAGTATTAATTGAGCCCTGGCCACCATAAAAGTAAGCCAACACTTTTGGAGTTCCGCCGGTGATTGGCAAATAGCGAATATATACATGCTTATAGGGAGGGTGCATACCGGGAGCCACCTCATCTTTTAGAAAAGATATAAATACCATTCCTTTTCCATCGGGCGAAATATGAGCGAACCAGTTATTAAAATCATCAGTCGTTACCTGTTCCTGATCACTTCCATCGGGTTTCATACGCCAGATTTGCATTAACCCCGAACGTACAGAATTGAAATAAATATATTTTCCGTCAGGGCTGTATTCCGGGCCGTCATCCAATCCCTTCGCATCGGTTAACCTCACTTCCGGGCCTCCCTGTGACGGTATTTTATAAACATCAAATTCATCATTTCTATCTCCGCAAAATACGATGCTTTGTCCATCGGGCGACCAGCCATGAAGGTAAGAAGGGCCCTTTGGAGTAATTTGTTTTGGAGTTCCGCCTGTTATAGGAACCGTATAAATAATAGAACCACCCAATTCTTTAACAGTACTGCTCAGGCCAAGCATTTTACCGTCAAAAGAAATTACATGATCGTTATTATTTGATTTTACATTTCCTGTATTGATGAGCTTTGGCGTTCTGCTCTTAATGTCAAAATTATAGATAAGGCCATCGCTTCCGTTATAAATAATACTTTTTCCATCGGTACTCCAGTTAGGCCCCTGGATGGAATAAGGCACTGTGTAAACAATTTCGCGATTGCCCGAAGCCACATCCAAAAGCTCAAGATTGCTTCCCAGTTTCATTTGAGTCCTGTTATCGGCCTCCCCGTTGAATGGAACAGTTATACTTACATTACTGAATACGCCTGTTTCCATTACATCAGAATTATGAGAACCTACAAACAACCCGACATATACATCATCTCCAAGGTCAATATCGGCAATTTGCCCGGTTACAAATGGCTCCCCATATTTGGCAACACGCATGGTATAAGTATTACCTTTTCTTTCCAGCTGGATAATATTGGCCTTGGTTATTTTTGATTTAATTTCTTCGGTAACCGCTCCCGCCGTTCTCCGAAACTGGAGTGAAGTTAACCCGTCACCGTGCTCTACTGCATTAACATGAGGCGAATTGCCATCTAGCGTTTTACGAACCATCCAACCAACCTTGCGATGATAGTCTACCCAATTTCCCAGGAACTCCGCTTTAGTGTACAAAATAAAATCGCCTTTCATTTTTTTCCATACAAACTGGAATTCGTCATGATCGGCCCAGATATTATAGCCGGCTCCGGAAATCACGTATTGGCCCGTCTCAGGAATATAAGTAGCTGAGCCGGGTTTTACATTAGTTCCCACGTCTCCGTGCCCGTCAAAAATTCCAACCTTTTGCTGAGATGACGCTGAAAAACTTATCAGGAATAATATGAAGGTAAGAGCCAGGTTCCCCGATTTAATTTTTTTCATTTTTGCTGTTTTTTAATTTTAAAAAAGAAAACAATCGTGGCAGAATTGCCACGAATTCAGTTACAGAAAGGAAGTGTAAAACTATTAATAAACTAATGGAACAATGATATTATACACTACATCAACACTACGTCATATCGCAGAAAAATATTAATATTAAGCTTACCAATACTTCAAAACTACTTCATGATAATTTTTGATTTAATCTGATCAAATCTTCATATTTTCATATAGGAAATGTTTATACTGTGAAGAAATATTTAATACTGCTTACGACTGCTTTTGCTGCTTCTGTATCATTCAGCCAAAATACTATTGGCATACCTGATATCATCAACTATACAAAAAGTAATTATAATGCCGGCACCCAGAACCGGGGCATAGTTCAGGATAAGAATGGAATAATGTATTTTGCCAACTACGAAGGCTTATTGACTTTTGATGGCACATACTGGAAAATATATCCCTTACCCAATAAAACTGTTATAAGGTCTTTGGCTATAGCAAGTGATAATAAAATATATGTAGGAAGCCAGGACGACTTTGGATATTTTTCCCCTGCTCAAAATGGCAAACTTACCTACACCTCCCTAAGGTCTTTAATTCCCGAAAAAAACAAAATCTTTACTGAGATATGGGAAACAATCGCTTATAATAATGACATTTTCTTCAGGTCCAGAGAATGGATATTCCGCTTTAGCAATAATGCCATTAATGTTTACCCTGCGGTAAGTCAATGGCAATTCCTTGGCAAAAGTAACAACCACCTGATCGCACAGGATTCTAAAAATGGCTTACTGGAGTTTAAAAATGACCTATGGCTGCCTTTTATTAAAGAGAATGTTTTTCCAAAAGGTTATATAGTGAGCAATATATTCCCGTTTGGCAAGGATAGCACCTTTATCACAACAATTACCTCCGGCTTTTTTATACTATCGGATAACAATATTTCGAAGTTTGAATTTAAAGACATTAATCCTTTTATCAATCAGCGTATTCTTACAGCAACGCCTATTTCGAATGATTGGATTGTTGCAGGTACCAATCTCCAGGGGTGTTACATTATTAATAAAAATGGCGAGGTCATTCAAAATCTTTCCCGGAAAGAAGGTTTGCAGATTAATAATATATTATATCTTTTTGTTGACCTGCATCGTAATTTGTGGCTGGGATTAGATAACGGGATCGATTTCATCGCCATCAATAATGAAATAAAGCACATTTATCCTGAAAATCTTAATGAAGGTGAAGGATACACAGCGATGGTGTTCCAGGATATGCTATATGTAGGCACTTCAAACGGATTGTATAAAGTACGCCTTACCAAAGAAAAGGATTTAAGTTTTATTAACGGGCATTTTGAGGCTTTGCCCAATACCGCAGGATCATCCTTTGGCCTGTCTGAGGTAAATGGAAAATTATTATTTGGCCATCATGACGGATCTTTTCAAATCAATAATGGCCAGGCAGTTCCTATCAGTAATAAAGCAACTTATTTTACATTCCTCCCCCTCAAAAATATTATTCCTTCATCACTTGTTATTGCAGGTACTTCTATAGGTTTGGATTTTTTGAAATACGGGAATGATAATTTTGTATCAAAAGGTGACTTACCGGGATTTAATGAGTTTAGCCAGTTTGTAGCGATCGATAACGACAATATTGTTTGGGTAGCCCATCCATACAGGGGTGTATTCAAAATAGATATCAGCGATACCAGCAACCCAAAATCAACAATTTATACTGATAAAAACGGGTTGCCTTCTTCTTTTAATAATCATTTGTTTAAAATAAAAAACAGGATAGTCGTTGCTACTGAAAAGGGAATATATGAATACAACCCATCCGCAGATAAATTTGAATTCAGTGATTATTTCAAAAACACTTTTGGCCAAAAAAATATCCGGCACTTAAAAGAAGATTCATCCGGAAACATCTGGTTTATTGAAAATAAGAACCTTGGAGTAGTAGATTATTCATCTGCCAAACCCAAAATCATTTATTTTCCTGAATTAGATGGAAAAATGGTTACCGACTATGAACACATTTATCCTTACAATAAAATGAATGTTTTTGTTGGGGCTGAGAAAGGATTTTACCATATAAATTATGAAAATTATAAACAAAAAAATAGTAATAATATCCAGGTAAAAATTACGGCAGTAAAAGCTTTTGGAAGTTCAGACAGCTTGTTATTCGGAGGATATTATGGCCAGGTCAATGAAGTTCTTTCTCAAAGCAAAAAAGCAACTCCACAAATTGGCAGTAATTGGAATTCCTTGCATTTTGAATTTTCTTCGCCTCTTTACGAGCATCATAACAGTGTGTTATATAGTTACCTTTTAAATGGCTATGATAAAAAATGGAGTGAATGGACAAAAAAAACAGAAAAGGACTATACAAATTTACCCGCCGGAAATTACACCTTCCAGGTAAAGGCAAAAAACAATTTAGGCAGTGAATCGGAAATTATGGGTTATGCTATCAATGTTTTGCCGCCATGGTATAAAACTTATTATGCTTATTCAGCTTATCTTATTCTTTTTGTTGTTTTTAATTATCTTTTTTACAGGATATTAAAAAAAATCTATCAACAACAAAAGCAAAAACATGAAGAACAGCAAAAGCATTTGCAATATCTGCACCACCTGGAACTTGAAAAGTCTGAGAAAGAAATTGTGGCTTTAAAGAATGAAAAACTGCAGGTTGAGTTACAGAATAAAAATACCGAGCTGGCTTCGGCTACCATGCACCTGGTGCAAAAAGGAGATCTCCTTTCTAAAATTAAAGAAGAACTCACCCGTTTGAAAAAGAATTCAGGTGGCGAACTCGCCCCGGATGATTTTAAAAAACTGATAAGGGCGTTAAAGGAAGAAGATAATATGGATGAGGACTGGCACCAGTTTGCAACTCATTTCGACACGGTACACCTGGACTTTTTGCGATCAATAAAAAAAAGTTATCCTGCATTAACTCCCAACGAACTTAAACTTTGCGCTTATTTACACATGAATCTATGCAGTAAAGAAATAGCACAACATATGAAAATCTCCGTTCGCGGAGTGGAGATAAGCCGCTACCGGCTAAGAAAAAAACTTCAGATTTCTACCGAAACAAATTTGTTTGATTTTCTTTTGGAATTTTCATCTTCAAATATTAATGGGAAGAAGGTTGTGTGAGTAAATCCAATTGATATTACATTGGGAAAACGAGAAAATAAAAAATTAGAAATAGGTAACATACACTAAGATAAACACATAGTTTTTTCTATGTGAAATTCTATGTTACTATGTGTCTATGTGGTTCCAGTCAAATAAAAATAACTCCTTAACCTGACGCCAATGCCCAAGTGTGGGATAAATACACATTTCATTAACCGGGACAATATCTCAAAGTAAATTTTCAAGAGGGTATACGGAATTTATCCGGCGGCTGCAAATCAAAAAGTTTATAGCCAGGCATCAGATAATAAAGAAATAAGGTACCGGAGTTATTCTATATAGTAGCCATTCGGGTATGCTCAATATTATTATCCACGAATTCAAAAGTTGAAGCAACTTTACCTTATTTCGCCGTCGCAATAAAAAGCCGCCTTTAATTTTGAACGGCTTTGTTTATCTGAAGACTCAACGTATTGACTTTAGTTGTACCCGGGATTTTGCTTCAGGAAGATTTTTCCTGTCGAATTTTCTGCATCAATTTCATTCTGTGGTATCGCAAAATATTCATTGGCACCTTGCGTAAATTTGGCCGTGTTATTAACCAAATAAAATCCATGCCTGTTTTTTTCAACGGCAACATATCCGTTCAAAGTAGCAGCCATGGAGCCGCTGCCATTGTCCCATCTTGCCAGGTCGAAGAAACGGTGGCCCTCTATAGCAAGTTCCAGCCGTCTTTCCATTCTTATCGCATTTCTTGCATAAGCCTGCCCCTGGGAACCAAAAGTTCCGTCCGGGTATGGATTTACCAGGTACCTATCACCTGGCGTAGTTTGCGGGGAATAAGTGCTGTTAGAAGCATTATAAGTGGCATTCAAATACACAAATCCCTTTGGATTGGCGGCCCTTTGACGAACCATATTTACATAAGTTTCAGCCTGGGCAAGGCTCCCAACTTCCACTTCGCATTCAGCAGCCCATAACAACACATCGGCATAACGGCACAGGTTTACATTATTTGCATCAATTTCTGTAGCTCCCCAGAATACGGTTTCAGTAGAAGAATAGGTACCAATTTGACTTTGCGCATAGCTATTCTTCATTGGAACAAAATATCCATCGTTTGTCTGGTCGCGAATCCAGGTAGTATCGATAGTGCCCCAATCAAAATAAGGTTTGCCGGGCCTGCCAATGGTCCAGTCGAGCCGGGGATCCACCGTTCCTGTCCAGGCATTTGTATTGCTGCTCACCAAAGGGGCATTGTTATAACTTCCATCCAAAAAAGGAAGCCCGTTTGCGTCGGTTTTATATGCCTGTACGAGGTTCCATGATGGATTGTCGAACCCACAACAACCCGGCCCATGGTTGTAAGGAAAATTAAGTTCATCACCGGTATTGCCATTTCCTCCGTTGGTAGCAGTTGAAGACCCATCGTTCACAGAAGCCTGGAATGCAAAAACGCTCTCAGGGCCATTCTTTTCGGCGGGGTTAAAATTGCTTTCATAATTGGGTTCGAGCGAATAAGAAACTCCGGCAGACGTTGTGCCGTTTGCAATGATTTGATTTAAGAGTGTTCTGGCGCTGTCATAACGGTGTTGGAACAGGTACGCTTTGGCCAGGAAGGCCATGGCTGCCCATTTATTCACCCTGCCGATATTGGGTTGCTTACCGGGCAGGTTGTTCGTTGCATATAAGAGATCTGCATTGATATCCGGCCAAATGTCTATGTAAGACGCCCCATCATAATTTGGCACATTCAGGTTGCCGTTTGCATAAGAAATATTCTCATCCACATAAGGAAAATTGTTCCACATTTTTTTGCCTTCAAAGTGAAAAAAACCACGTAAAAACCTGGCCTCAGCCACATATTCCGTTGTATCTGCCGCCGAAATAGTAGGAGCCAGGCGCACTGTGCGGATCACATCATTTGCCCGTTGAATACCATTGTAAAGGGTAATCCATTTCTCATCGAGATATGCGCTGGTTCCAGCCTGTGAGAGTGACCATGTCATGATCGGTATCGCATCCGGCTGGTCTGATGGCGTAGAACCTTTGTATGCATCATCAGCAGCTTCATTACCATATACATAATTGGAAGCGGCGCTTCCATTTCCACAATTCTGGCAGGGATTATCTTCACCCGACAAAAGCCTGTATGCCCCAATCAACAACCCCTGAACACCGGAATTGTTATTAACATTGGAGGCAATCAGGGATCCCTGCGGCTGTAGATTTAATTTCTTGTTGCATGCATAAATGATAATTGTAAGCATCAAAACAGCAACAGGCAGTATCCACTTATAATTTCTTTTCATATAATTTTATTTTATAAAATAAATTAACGTATGGTAACATTTACACCCACATTAAAAGTCTTTTGATTATTAGGATATACTCCCCCATCAAGTCCAAACAAAATATTGCTGCCCGGATTCAGTTCCGGATCCAGTCCCGAATATTTGGTGATCGTAAACAGGTTCAACGCCTGAACATATACCCTTAATTTATCAAAATGCAGGCGGGTAAGCGTATTTGAATTTATGGTATACCCTATGGTCAGGTTCCTGCACCTTAAGAAAGAGCCATCTTCCATTGTATAAGAATTAAATACACCCGAATTGCTGAAATTGGCACTCTGTTCAAGCATAGGGACTTTTGTATCGGGATTGGCAACATGAGCTGTCTGATCATTAACATTGGTCGGTTGACCATTCGCGTCAATAAGCCTTGCTGAATTGAGAGCCACATTCTTGCTTATCTGGTTACCAAACCCCTGCGGGAAATCAGTAGAGCCTTTAACCTGGTTCAGAATATCATTGCCAACGGAAGAATATAAGAACATATAGAAATCAAAGTTTTTATAATTCGCTGAAAGATTAAGACCTGCAGTGAATTTTGGATTTGGATTGCCAAAAAAAGTTCTGTCATCATTGTCAATTACGCCGTCATGATTTACATCTTCATACTTAAACCGGCCAGGTGCAGCGTTTTGTTGTGTCGGAGATTTTGTTACGTCAGCATAGCTTTGGAACAAACCGATCACTTTATAGCCAAAAAAGGCGCCAAGCGGGTGACCTGGCTGTATCCGGGAGTATATTGTAGTTGAACCATTACTGGCAGCATTAATGTATTTGGTTCCGGGAGGCAGGCTCACTACCTTGTTCTGATAAGAAGTAAGGGTACCGGTTACATCAAATCTAAAATCTTTCTGAACATGCCCATGCCAGGTCACTGCCACGTCAATACCCGTATTTTGAACATCCCCTGAATTAATAAAAGGATCAGCTGCACCACCATTTGTTCCGGGTGCAATAGGCACGAACAATAATCCACTCACCAGCTTTTTATAATATTCAAAAGTTAAGTCAATTTTATTGTCTAAAATACTTGCGTCAAGCCCAACATTGGTCAAAATATCCTGCTCCCAGGTAGTATTCGGGTTGCCATATTGGCTAACGTAAAGACCTGCAACAGGACTATTGCTGGTTCCATTGATATCATAATAAGACCTGTTGGCAACTTGTCCGTACAAAGTGTAGGCATTGGTTGAGTTGATATTGCTGATGGATCCTAATTTACCCCAGCCACCCCGTAGCTTAAGCTCATTTAGCCAGGTAATACTTTTCATAAAAGATTCCTGTGAAATCCTCCAGCCTGCCGTAACAGATGGGAAATTGCCATATCGTTGGGCGGGAACAAACACTGAAGCGCCATCCCTGCGAATGGTACCACTTAAATAATATTTCTCATTATAATTATAATCCAGGCGGCCAAACACTGAGAATATAGCCAGTTGATATGGAGTCTCCAGACCGTTAGATCCGGCAACATTTGTATTGGTTTGGGTGGAGGCCTGCCCGAAATTCAGTGTCCAAAGATTTGGGCTAACAGTTAAATTGCTTGAGTCGGTGATATAATAATTACCCCGGGTTGCCTGAACAGCCCTGCCTGCATTATTGATATACTCACTTCCGGCAAGAACGCTGATGTCATGTTTGCCTATTTTGTTGGCGTATTTTAATGTATTGGTCCAAACCAGGCTGCTGCTCCAGCCATAGGTTTCCAAATAAAAGTTGGCATTGTGATTATTTTCAGCATTTTCATACGCTGTTGAGGCAAATCCGTTATTAAAGTTATTATCAATTGTTCCGCCAACGCTGGTATGGGCGGTAAAGTGTCTCAGAAAATCAACATCTGCAAACACATTCCCATTGATCTGGTAATCATTATTTTTATTGTTTGCCTGCCGGTCCTGGATCGCCACCGGGTTCCATTGGTTGCCAAGGCCCTGGGAAATTGTACCGGCATAATTGCCCGCGATATCATGCTCAGGGATAATGTTTGGAATACCGTATGCAGCATTAATAGAGTTGGTGGAATTCACTCCCGGCGCATTAAAATAGCCAGGATTGGTCTTGTAGATAGCAAAAGCATTTTCCCCGATACGGATATGGTCATTGGCCAAACTAAAAGTAGAGTTGAACCTTAGGGAATAACGTTGTAAACTTGTTTCTATCAATGTACCTTCCTGGTCCATATAATTAAATGACATATAATAGGATGATTTGCCGGAGCCGCCGCTTAGAGAGATATTATGGTTCATAATAGGTGCCGTATGCTTAAATATGTCATTGAACCAATTATTACCGTTTTGAGCAGCCCGGGTAATATGGTTATTATACAAATTATAGTCTGCCAGGCTGGTGTTTGGAGCACCCTGGGGAGCGCCCGTTGGTGTTATATAATATGGCACAACGGGTGTTGGCCCGCTGCCATATTGTGGATCTGAGGCAGTAAGGCCATCATTAAAAGCCTGTGCCCATTTAGCTATTCCTGTTTGGGTTGGTGAAGCAAGATCCCAGCTCTTGCTCAACCGCATTTGAACTCCATAATAAGCGTCATAAGAAACCTTTACTGCACCGATACCTTTTTTGGTAGTAATGATAATTACTCCATTGGAACCACGCACACCATAAATTGCTGCAGCACCGGCGTCCTTTAAGACCTGGATAGATTGCACATCGTTTGGATTTATATCATGCATGCTTCCGGGCACGCCATCAACAATTACGAGCGGCTCCGAATTACCTGATGAGGTGATACCGCGAATTTGTACGACAGCGGCCCCACCAGGAGCCCCGGTTGAAAAAACCGTAACCCCCGAAGCCTGCCCCTGCAACAAGGCTTCAGTACTTCCTGATGGTGTTTGTTTCATGGCTGCCACATTCACCACTGAGACCGACCCGGTAATATCCCGCACTCTTTGAGAGGTATAGCCAGTTACAACAACCTCGTTGAGAGTAGTGGTGGCAATCGTCAGTGAAATTTCCCCGACATCCTTTTTTCCGGCGACCCTTATTTCCTTATTTTCAAATCCAACATCAGAAATGACAAGTGTGCTGTTGTTTCCTGGGACTATTATTGAAAAAGAGCCATCAGAATTCGTTTGGGTTGCAGAGTTTGTTCCTTTGACCTGGATAGTTGCACCTGCTATTGATTGCTTACCGGAGTCGCTGATTACCTTTCCGGTAATTGTTTTTTGGGCAAACATGGTCCCTGAAAAAAGCAGCAAAACAACAAGTATAAAATTGATTTTAAACCAGCCGATCTTTTTATGTGGCATAGCAGTCGTT
>JBDTZL010000404.1:0-16371 GCA_040005125.1 Ginsengibacter sp. | reverse complement strand
TCTCTTTTACTGGCCTTGGTTTGATAAATGAGTTTGTAGATAATTTTTATTTTCCTGTATACAAACCGCTGAATCATAAAGTAAATAAAGATGTATGATGCAAGGCTTAATAAAATAAAAAATATTAAAGCGGGTAGTATTCCTGCGCCATAAAAATATACTGCTATTCCCCCCAACAAGCCAAGTGGAAAACAGGTTACAACGGCTACCTGTTGGGGCGAAAAATTTTTAACTGGAAGCATTTGTGTTAATTAGCAAATTAGCAAATTGGAAAATTAGCAAATTAGCAACTTAATTTTATAGGTAGTCTCATTATCGAAATGTCGGATATTTTCACATTTTCCTACCATCCCAGCACCCATGCAAATATCAGTGGCGCTACAATGGTAGCATCACTTTCAACAATGAATTTTGGAGTATTAATATCCAATTTACCCCAGGTAATTTTTTCGTTGGGTACAGCGCCGGAATAAGATCCATACGACGTCGTTGAATCAGAAACCTGGCAGAAGTAACTCCAGAACGGAACATCATGCCATTCGAGGTCCTGGTACATCATGGGCACAACACAAATGGGAAAATCACCGGCGATCCCGCCACCTATCTGGAAAAAGCCAACCCCTTTTCCTGCAGAATTTTTTCGATACCAGTCACTCAGTTCCACCATATATTCAATACCGCTTTTCATGGTGGCGGCTTTCAATTCTCCTTTAATAATATAGGATGCAAAAATATTTCCCATCGTGCTGTCTTCCCATCCGGGAACGACAATAGGGATATTTTTTTGGGCGGCGGCAAGCATCCAGCTGTTTTTCGGATCAATTTCATAATACTGTTCCAGCACCCCACCCAGGAGCATTTTGTACATGTACTCATGGGGGAAATATCTTTCACCTTTATCATCTGCATCTTTCCATATTTTATGGATATGCTGTTGCAATCTCCTGAAAGCTTCTTCTTCAGGAATGCATGTATCTGTAACACGGTTATAATGATTTTCGAGCAAGTCCCATTCTTCCTTAGGGCTTAACTCGCGATAGTTGGGAACTCTTTTATAATGACTGTGCGCCACAAGATTCATAATGTCTTCTTCAAGATTGGCGCCTGTGCAGCTAATGATGGCAACCTTATCTTTCCGTATCATTTCAGCAAATGAAATACCCAGTTCGGCAGTGCTCATAGCTCCTGCCAGCGTTACCATCATTTTGCCACCTTCATCAATGTGGGTAACATAGCCTTTGGCTGCATCCATTAACGCAGCTGCATTAAAATGCCGGTAATGATATTCAATAAATTCTGAAACGGGTCCTTTATTCATCGCAAATTTTTAGTGCTGCAAAAGTAATTTTTTTTGAGGAGCATACATTTGTTTTCATGCATTATTATCATAATAAAAATACAGTCTCAATAAAGCGAACCGGATCTAATGTCCCGGCGATATTATTTGAATAGATTGTAATTTTAGATATTAGCTTTAATTTCAAAAAGCCCTTTATGTTCAATATTCAAAATCTGTATTTATTTTTTATTGCTTCGCTTTTGCTCAATCTTACACCAGGCAATGATATGATATATGTTGCCTCAAGAAGTATATCGCAGGGAATTAAAGCAGGAATAATTTCCGCATTGGGTGTTTTTATTGGCTGCTTTGTGCACATTCTTGCTGCTGTTTTCGGGCTTTCAATAATTATCGCGAGATCAGCTTTCCTTTTTGAGCTTATTAAATTCCTTGGTGCAGGGTATTTAATTTACCTGGGTATAAAAGCGCTTATAACAAAATCAGATTTTAATAAAGATTTTACCACGCTTGCGCCAATCAACAAATGGAAATTATTAAAACAAGGAATTATTACCAATGCCCTTAACCCAAAAGTGGCGTTATTCTTTTTATCGTTCCTGCCACAGTTTATCCAGCCGGGCTCACCACTCTATAAGGCCCAGCTTTTTTCCCTTGGCCTATGGTTCGATCTGCAGGGAACTTTTGTTCTTATCATTGTCGCATACCTCCTCGGGAAGACCAGTAACTTTATAAAGAATAACCAAAAGTTTTGGAGGATACAGGAAAAAATTACCGGCATCATATTAATAGGGCTTGGTATTAAGGTAGCGCTGGCTTCAAAAAAATGAGTGGGTAAGTAATCAACATAATATAGATTTATGAAACTTTATATTATTTACTTTCCGTATTAACCATTTAATTTAATTTTTCGATAAAGACCTTCCAATTATATTTATAAATTAAAACATTGCAGAAGTCAGGCAATATTGTCTGAAAATTTGTAAATTGGTTTAATATTCGGGAAATAAATATTTATAATGGTTTCTCCTTAATGGAATTTATGCAAGGCCTTTAATAATAATTTACTAAACTAAAACTCATGAAATTTAAGCTATTTACCATCCCATGTGTTGTATTATTAGCAATTACATTTTTAATTGCTTCTTGTTCCAAAGGCCCTACTGGTGCAGCTGGAGCGGCCGGGCCGGCGGGCCCTCAGGGAAGTCCCGGCACTGCCGGTACAGCGGGCGCTCCTGGTACCCCCGGCACCGCTAATGTAATTTATTCTGCCTGGATAGATACTGTATCATACCAGCCTTACTATACTGATAGTAGTGCCTGGATTGCGCAAATTGTTGCTTCAGGCCTTGTTGATTCTATTTTGAATAAAGGTGTTATACAGGTTTACTGTAATATAGGAAGTGACTCCACTAATGATGAATTAATTTTAGCGTTACCGATAACTGATGTAAATATCACTAATGTAATTATTACTCCTTATTATTCACTTAAAACAATTACCCTATCTGCAAACGGGGATGCAAGTTCATTTACATCGGGGGCTTATCATCATTTCCGATACAGATATATTCTTATTCCCGGGGCCATATTGGCCGGTGGTCGTGGAATCAAGCCTATCGACTGGAAGGATTATAAGCAGGTAAAAGCATTCCTTAAATTAAATGATTAGCGAAAGATATTCTTAGGGGTCTTCGAATTTGAGAATACCGGGTCATGAAAGTTTAATAAGAACCGAAATGCCGTAAGAGCCGGTCAACAATCTTTTGTCGCTGCATCTTTTCCCACAAACACAAAGCTGCTTTTCTTAGTGCCCTTTGCGTTTCTGTGGGACGTTGATCAATTTATGTGTAACACGACTGTAGGGAATCGCAAAACAATTCAGCGGCAATTCTATTCTTTTTTCGTAGTTGTTTATTTAGCGTGGTTTCACTCAACTGATACCGGCTTTTGCCTCTTCATATTTTTAAGCTGTTTTAATTGTAAGGCGTATGCCATTCTCTGAATAATAATATTTCGGGTATTTCCGCACTTAAATTGTGTCTATGTAATGATCTGGATTTTAAATATCAATGGTACGGTAATCTTTTAAGCTGACACTCGCCTATATTCGGACACGACGATACTGCTGCTTTATTTTTTTATAATTCAGGTTTAAAGCCAAGTTTGAGAATATTCTTTTCGTCAGTATTTTATTATTAATACGGGTAATTTTTAAATCGTGAAACATCTTATTGTTACCCACATAGTCATAGCCTATATGGGGGGCACATAGATTAAATTCATGATAAGCGGTTATTTGATTAGCCTAGTTAATAAATATGCATTTTCTATGTGCCTATGACTATTGATACTATCGAAATAGCTAAACATGAATTACCCATTAGCCGTATGTACCGGCATGAAGTAGAAAGGTTTTTGAATATTTGAATCTGTTCACCCCCACAAATTTTAAGTATTAACCCGTGCATGAAAGGTCTTTAAATCCTGTCTTCTGATAATTATAGTGCTGGAAAAATGTGAGATTATTAAATCCTGTTATACTTGCATGAATATCTAATGAATTTTAAAACTTCCTTTGATCATTTATCTCTTTCTTAAAGCCTTGAATTCAGAGCCTTCTTTCCATTTTGGCCACGTTGTGTCAAAAGCCAATCGCTTTCCTGTTAAAAAAAGTATTTCCATGTCTTTCAGCCCGCTTGCAAATGTCCAGGATGAATCATAATTATCTGATGCCTGATGATAGTGTTGTGCAGTATAATCATCCTTAAGTTTTTTTCCATATTCTTTTCCTTTTCCTTCCACATCTATACCACTGGAAATATCCAATGCCGGTACCCCGGCTTTTGCAAAATTGAAATGATCGGAGCGAAAATAATGTCCTGCTTCGGGATGTGCTTCCGGGGCAATATATCGTCCTTGCTTTTTTGCTTCGTCAATTACATAATCTTCAAGGTCCGATTGTCCCTCGCCTGTTATTACAACGTCTTTTGTTTTATCATATGGATCAATAACATCCATATTTATTTCAGCAACCGTTTTATCAAGCGGGTATAAAGGATTTTGTGCATACCAGGCCGAACCCAAAAGCCCCTGTTCTTCCCCCGTAACAGACAGGAAAATAATGGTTCGTTCAGGTGGTGTTGTAAGGCTTTTAAATGCACGTGCTATTTCAAGCAATGCTGCGCTTCCGCTTGCATTGTCCAGGGCACCATTATAAATTGAATCACCACTGGCATCTGGTTTTCCAATACCAAAATGGTCCCAGTGAGCCGTATAAATAATGTACTCGCCGGGATATTTTGTTCCGGTTATCTTTCCTATTACGTTCTGCGAAGTATTATAAACTGACTTGATCTTTATTTCAGTTGACAACTTTATGCCCAATGAAATGGCTTTAAATCCCCGCTTTCCCGCTGCTATTTTTAACGAGCTGTCCTTACCGGCTGCTTTAAATAATCTATTGGCAGCATCCTCAGTTACCCAGCCCTGCATGCTGCAATGGTATTGGTCTTTTCCGCGTATATCAAGAAATAAATTGGAAGATCCCCATGAGCTTTGCACCACGCTAAAGGGATATGAAGCGGCAGCAGTGTTGTGTATGATAAGACAAGCCTTCGCACCCTGTCTTTCTGCTTCTTCATATTTATATGTCCAGCGCCCATAATAGGTCATCGTGTTGCCTTTAAAAAAAGCAGGATCCCCGGAACCCAGTCCCGGATCATTAACCATCACCAATACTACTTTCCCTTTTACATTTATTCCGGCGTAGTCATTCCACTTATATTCCGGAGCTACAATTCCAAAACCTGCAAATATTACCTCATCATTGCTTAAACTTATTACAGAATCGGTTTCCCGGGTTGACATCACATAATCAGTATGGCTTGCAAGGTTAAACCGGCCATTTGCGGATTGAACTTTCATTACCGGATCCGGGGTTACGGTTATCTCCACCATAGGTACCTTCTGAAAGTAACTATCCCCATTGGCAGGTTCCAGTTTCAATTTTGCAAATACAGATTGTATATAATCTATTGTTCGTGTTTCCCCGATAGTAAAAGGCCTTCTTCCCTGGAATGAATCGGAGGCAAGCATTTTTATATGCCTGGCAAGACTGTCCTTGTTAAAAAGATTTACATCATCAGAACCAGTTGACACAGATTTATTGGTACATCCTGTAAAAAAAACCATCAACAAAAGAGGTGGAAATAATAGATTATAGCATCGCATAAAGATATTTTTTTTCGCAAATTTAGTCTTCAACCCGCATGAATTTTAAAAATCTTGTATGAGTTAATTTATCCTTTTATCCCTTTTTAAAATTTGTATTACAGCCTCATGCGGAAGGTCCCTTATTTCTTCAGACTTGCATATAGGAGTGCCTCGATCTTTTGCGAAAGCTCACCATGGCTGTTAGGGGTTTGCTGTGTCATAATAAGGCATACAAGGTTTTCTTTTGGATCGGCCCAGTATGTAGTACCAAAATATCCCCCCCATCCAAATGAGCCTGTATTTCTCGGTCCGAGAGCAGCGCCTTTTGGTGTAACAATTTCAAAGCCCAGTCCAAAGTTATTGGTACCGTTGAACATGGTATCGAGCTGACCGCTCAGCATTATTTCAACAGTGCGGGGAGCTAAAATTTTATGGCCATTATATATTCCTTTGTTCAACAGCATCTGAAGGAAAATGGCATAATCCCAGGCTGTGGAAGAAAGCCCCGCACCACCGGAAAAATAATGTTTGTTCATTGTGGCATAATCAGGATCAATATTCCTGAAATGATGGTTCCATAAAATGATATGATTTGATATGTCTTCTGTATACACTGTTGCAAGGCGGGTGGCTTTTGAAGCAGGCACATTGAACCAGGTGTCATTCATACCAAGTGGTTCAAATATTTTTTTCCTGAAAAAATCTTCCAGGTTCATGCCACTGATCACTTCTATCAAACATCCTAAAAGGTCGGCATTTAAACCGTATTGCCATCTTTCACCAGGTTGAAAAGCGAGGGGCTGTTTAGCAAGTAGTTTCATTTTATCAAGCAGATCAGCATCAAAATATCCAAGGCCGGAGGGCACGCCTGCTTTGGCATAAATGGCATTCATATTATCGGTACCTATATCCGCATAGTCAATACCCGATGTATGTGTAAGCAGGTCCCTGAAAGTTATATCGCGTTTTGCAGGAACGGTCGTATAAGTAGTATCAGACGCATGGTACTTATCAAGCACAACCATGTGTTTGAATTCCGGAATAAAATCCGCGATTGGTTCATCAAGCGTTACCTTACCGTCTTCATACAACATGAGAATAGCGGTGCTTGTAATGGCTTTTGTTTGTGACATAATCCGGAAGATAGCATCATTGGGCTCAGGTTTTTTTGGATCTGCATCGGTAAAGCCATATCCTTTATATTGAATCAACTGGTTGTCCTTTACAACAATTGTTACAACAGCTTTAACCCAGTCTTTCTTAATATAATCATTAATAAGAGTATCAATACGGGTAAGCCGGTTATAATCTACAGAAGCATTTAATTTACCATTTTTTTCAATTACCTGCGCTGAGGCAAAAGATGGCGATAGAAACAGGAATATTGTAATTATATAGCCTAAAGATGAGAACCGCTTCATATGATATTTGTTTTAACCATTGAAAGATAAAACAAATTATGATAGGTGCTATCCTGCGTAACGTTGTTCCTGTAACAGGCCGGCGTATTTCCCCGCAATGACGTTACACCGGAGGAGATACCCATGATCAAATATATTTTGCCGGAAAGGCATTGTGATATCTGAGGCTTTACCTCGTTTCTTCAGGTAAAGTCAAATCCCTTTTCAGCAAATTATCCCTGTTGGCCATAGTCCACGCAGTTAAAAAAATGAAACGGACCCTTTTCTCCATCAGGTCAAAATTTATTTTGTCTACCGTATCAGTTGGCTTGTGGTAGTCTTTATGGATGCCATCGAAAAAGAAAATAATGGGCACGCCTTTTCTTGCAAAATTATAATGGTCGCTTCGGAAATAAATCCTTTCGGGATCAGCAGGATCATTAAATTTATAATCAAGCTCAAGCTTCGTGTAGGTATTATTTACTGAAGTGCTTATAGGGGTAAGATCGGTACTTAATTTATCATCACCTATTACATATATATAGTTGGTGCTGTCGCCATTTTTTCTCCCGGGATCAATACGGCCAATCATATCTGTATTCAAATCGACAGTGGTACTGTCCAAAGGAAACAGGGGATGGTCTGAATAATATTCAGATCCCCACAAACCCTTTTCCTCTCCGCTAACGGTCATGAATACAATCGTTCTCCTCGGAACATAGCCGCCGGCTTTTGCTTTCGCGAAGGCATCCGCCATTTCAATAACACTTACTGTTCCACTACCATCATCATCCGCACCATAATAAATTACATCCCCTTTTTTCCCCAGGTGATCATAATGTGCGGTAAGAAAAACATACTCATCTTTTTTATCACTTCCTTCTATAAATCCTATCACATTGCTCGCTGTTGTTTCAGTTTTTTTTCTTTCATATGCTAATTTTGATTTTACCTTCTCTTCAGCTTTAAGATCTTTCAAAGAAGCCACTGCTTTTGCGGAATCTATTAAAATTGTAGCTTCCTGTTCTCCAAAAATATTTTTAGCTATGCCCGGGATAATGGTAACTACCGGTACTTTTTCGGTATTGGGATTTTTTTCATGAGGAAAATAAATAGTTGACTTTTTAGAATTTTCGGCAAGCGCCGCCGGTATCTTTTCATCCGCAGGGTTAATAAGTAATAATGCTGTTGCCCCTTTTTGTTTTGCCAAAATTGCCTTCCTGTTAATACTATATCCCCATACAGAGGATTGCGAAGTTCCGCTTACCAGGTATTGGCCACCCGTTTTTGGTTCTCCCGTGAAAATCACTACCACTTTGCCTTTCACATCTTTGCCCGCGTAGTCGTCATAATTTTTATCGGCAATTCCATAGCCTGCAAATATTATATTTTTGGATGTAAATTCACTGTTATCAGAAGAGCCCGGGGTTACTATATAATCTATGCCAAACTTGTAATTCTTCTTGCCGATCTTTAAGATTTTTGGCATGAGCGTGTCTTTATACAAAGGGTAATTTTGCTGGTAGCCACCTAATGATGGTGAAGTGGTGAGGCCAATTTCTCTAAACTGGCTTTCGATATAAGCTGCTGCCTTCCGTTGACCTTCAGTACCGGTTTCCCTGCCTTCCATTTCAGCAGAGGCGATGATTGTGAGCTGTTTTTTCAATCCTGCCCGTGTAATAGTTGCAGCGTATTTTGATGCAGCGTCTGTTTGCGAAAATGCGTGATTGGTAAAAAGAAATAAAAGGATGACTACAGGAAAATAATTTTTCATTAAAGATTTTTTGCAAATGGATTGCAAATATAAATCCATTTGCCCTACGAAGATATACCGCTCATGCAGGTTGTGCAGCGCAGGCAATTTTATCTACCCGGCTTTTATGGCGCCCGCCTTCAAAATCTGTGTGCATAAATATCTCTATCATTTTTTCAACAAGGCCTTCTCTTACAAAACGTGCAGGAATACAAATAATATTGGCATTGTTGTGTTTGCGGGCGAGTTCAGTAATTTCTTCTCCCCAGCAAATGGCGGCTCGTATATGCTGATGTTTATTGGCCGTAATAGCTACACCATTGGCACTTCCGCAGATTAATATTCCGTAGGCAGCTTCTTTATTTTCAACAGCATTGGCAACAGGATGTGCAAAATCAGGATAGTCAACAGAACCTGGAGAGAAGGTTCCAAAATCTTTCCATGCAACGCTTTTTCCGTCAAGAAACGAAATGATGGCTTCTTTGTATTCGAAACCGGCATGATCGCTGCCAATGGCAACGGGCAGTGCTAAATTAAATGTGCATGACATAGAGAAAGTTTTTATAAGATAAAGATAAATAATTACCTCCGTATGACATGCCTTTGGAACAATTCTTTTGGATAAAACCGTAAGGGTGTCTGGCCACTGATCCATGCTTTAAGATGTGGCAAGTCTAAGTGGCCTGACACCTAATCAATTGCGTCAAAAACAATTCCGGCAACTACAGCATATACTACATGATGAAAAATATCTACCCCAATATCTTTAGGTTCCCATTCTGTTACAGGAGGCGCAATATCCAGTTTGGGCTCAATTGTTATGGCAGTTCCCCAAATGGCAGCGAGATGTACGGAAGTTGCAGCGAAGCCTGTAAGGCCCGCCAGTGAGAGGAGGCCACGAATAACTCCCCAGGATGTTCCATAAGTATAATGTACCCCATTTGAGAAAGCTTTTTTATTACCGGGTTCCGGTACTATATGCAATGTTTTCTTTACTGCATCTGCGGGTGCGCTACTCGGTTTTCTTTTTGTGATACTCATTTCGATCATTTGCGAAAAGGTCATGGCAAGTGTTCCGGCTAAGCCGGCAATCAATCCTTTCCCAATTGCTGCCCCGAGCTCACCCAGGGCGGTTGATTCATGTAATGCTTTTTTCATAATTATTTGAATTGCTGTTTGATCCTGATAATAATTTATATCTGTTGTAATATAAAACACCAAAAGGCTTGCCATTCATTTGAGTTCAGGGTTGAAAGTTCAAGGTTTGAAGGTCGAATCGTTTTTTGTAAGATAGTTCCCTCTCCTTTTGGAGAGGTTGGGGTGAGGTTGAAGGTTCAAAGTTGAACGTTTGCGTATGCGCCCTGATACCTGAGTTACAAATTCATTCTAAAAAGAAAAATTGCTTTTTTTTTAAAAAATTAACTTTTGAATGATAATAGTCAATGGCGCTTCGTGTAATATTACATAAGTACCCTTTCTCTTTTTTAATAAGACATTATTCAAAAACAATTTATGAATTTCAACCTCCTGACCATCATTGGCTTTGTGTGCTTATCTGTTGCCTGCAACTCAAACACTACCCAAAAGGATGCGGTAATTATAGATGTGCCTCAGAAAACCGCCGATTCATCAAAGTTAAAGGAAATCATATCAGCATCATATACGGGAGCAACCTATAATTACAACTTAAAAACCCCTGATCATTCGTGGAGGCTTCCTGCCCAACTGGTTGAAGTTTCAGGTAATACGTGGGTTGACAAAGATCATTTAATTCTTATTGAAGACATGCATCCAAATTTATATTTAATAAAGATCGATGATAAAAAAGCAACCCTTGAAAAAACAATTCCTTTCGCCGATGAAAAGAAAGAAAAAACTGATATTGAGGATGTCGCCTATGTAAACAACACGGTCTATGCATTATGGAGCCATGGGGTACTGTTTAAAATATCTGACTGGCAAACCCAACCCAGGGTAGAAAAAATTAAAACTTTCTTATCTAAAGAAAATAATACCGAAGGGTTGTGTTACGATCCTGTGATCCGGAAATTATTGGTAGCATGTAAGGATGCATCTAATATAGCAGATGAAAAAAAAACCACTAAAGCGGTATACCAATTCGACATGGCACAAAATAAATTAAGCGACCAGCCCTTTTTATTAATTCATAAAAAAGATTTTGAAACTGCATCTAGTGCAAAACTGGATTTCTTTCCTTCAGCAATAGCCGTTCATCCCTTAACTCATGATATCTATTTACTCTCAACAAGGGATAATAAATGCATGGCTGTTTATTCACACGACGGTACTTTTAAAACCGTTCAGTTTATAGATGCGGAACTGATGCCACAACCCGAGGGTATCTGCTTTTCGCCCGAAGGAAAATTGTATATAAGTTCCGAAGGGAAAAAGGGAGATCCCGGGAATTTGTTTGAATTTGATTTCACGGCAAAATAGCATTTAAAAGAAAATAAGAAATAACAAAGAGACTAAGGAAGTAATTGCACTTTCTAATTCCTGGTCTTTTTATTTTTCATTTCAACAGTTGCAGGTGATTTTCATATAAGCTATTTTAGTATTTTAAAAAATTATATGAAAAAAGCTTTTAAGGTAATTCTGATTGTTGTGCTAGTTGTAATAGTAATTGCCGGCAGCCTGGCATTATTTATCAATTTTCGTAAAATGCCGGTTTACCATGCAGAGAAAATTACCATAAAAGTCGAAGCCACAACACAAAGGATTGCGCAAGGGAAAAAGCTTGCATCGATGCTGTGCTTCAGCTGTCACTATAATGAACAAACACAAAAGTTTACAGGCAGGTTATTAAGTGAGGCCCCGCAATTTGGTGAGATACATTCAGCAAATATCACAAACGACGCTATTGCGGGAATAGGAAAATTATCGGATGGGGATCTCATTTATTTTATAAGGACCGGCATTAAGCCCGATGGACAATATATACCTCCATACATGCCTAAGCTTATTCATATTGCAGATGAAGATCTCTATTCAATTATTGCGTATTTACGCTCGGATGATAATTATGTAAGGGCTGATAATAGCAGGGCCCCGAAATCAATCCCATCTTTTTTTACGAAATTTTTGCTTACCATTAAAGCTTTTAAGCCCTTTGATTATCCTAAAGAGCCCATACCATTGCCGGATACAACCAACCAGGTTACCTGGGGCAGGTACATTACCCTGTATCAATACGAATGTTACACCTGTCATTCAAAGGATTTTGCTACAAATAATTATGGAGTTCCCGGAAAGTCTCCCGGGTTTTTTGGCGGAGGAAATAAAATGTATCAATTGAATGGTTCATCAATATCAACTTTGAATATTACGCCCGATAAGGAAACCGGTATTGGGGACTGGACGGCAGATGATTTTGTAAAAGCCGTAAAAACCGGGGTCGTTCCTAGCGGACAGCCTTCATTGAGGTATCCAATGATTCCTTACATAAACCTTACTGACGTAGAATTGAAAGCCATTTATGCTTATTTGAGCACGGTACCTTCTATAAAGAATAAGGTAGAAAGAAAATTTGCCGACCAGTGAATGCAACTCCGTGTACTTCGTTATCCAATAAACGCCGCCGCAAAAACCTGGCAAATAATGCCGAAAAATATTCCTGCATAAATATCAAAAGGCATGTGATCGCTTACGATCATCCTGGAGGTACTTACAAATCCTGTTATTAAAAAAACAAGCATGGCCGACAGGAATATACTATTGGAACCCCCGGTAAAAATTATCACCAGCATTAATCCCGATAACGCACCTAAACCCAAAGCGTGCATGCTTATTTTGAAATATATGTTTGCCAGTAATGCAACAGACGAAGAGAGAAATATTCCGAAAGTAAACCCGATAAGAATGGAAGGGACTTCAGGATGGTTCCTGAAAACAAGATACATCCAGAAATAATAGATATTTGAAGCCACAATAGGAATGATCCTTTCTCTTTGTGTTTTCAAAAAAACGCTATCAATAAATTTAACTCCTTTTAGGAGTAATATAGTAAATGCAGGAAAGAAGACAGTAATGTAGGCAACCTGTATTACAATATATAGTTTCCCTCCTGGCGCCATTCCGGTAAAATAACCGTGATGTATAAACGCCAAATACCAGGTGGCTATTAACGGGATAAAAAGCGGGTGAAAAATATAAGAGAACAAATGAGCTATAATTCTGGTAACAACAGGATATTTGGTTTCACCAAAGTTTGAAATTTGCAGCTGGGAAGGCTTTTGGCTTATAAAATTTCTTTCCACACTTACAATTGTTTTCTGAGCCGGGCTACCGGTATATTGAGTTGTTCGCGGTATTTGGCAACTGTTCTCCGGGCAATGTTATAACCCTTTTCCTGCAGGAGCTCGGTTAATTTTTCATCACTCAGCGGATGCTGCTTGCTTTCATCACCGATAAGATTGCTCAATATCTTTTTAACTTCCCGTGTACTCACTTCTTCCCCGCTATCGGTAACTAAACTTTCGCTGAAGAAAAATTTGAGGCGGTAGGTACCAAATTCTGTTTGTACAAATTTACTGTTGGCCACACGGCTTACGGTTGAAATGTCAAGAGAAGTTCTTTCAGCAATATCCTTTAATATCATCGGGCGTAAATCGGTGTCATCGCCGGTTAAAAAAAATTCCCTCTGGTATTCCACGATGGTTTGCATGGTGCTTAACAGGGTATGTTGTCTTTGCTTTATGGCATCTATAAACCATTTTGCAGAATCAATTTTTTGTTTAATAAAAAGAACGGCTTCCTTCTGTCTTTTATCTTTTTTTGAGCCCCGGTCATAATCCTTAAGCATGTCCCGGTACCCCTCACTTATGCGGAGGTCGGGAGCATTTTTTGAATTAAGTGTAATCTCGAGTTTTCCATTATTATTCAATACAAAGAAATCCGGGATTACATAACTCTGCAGCTTATTGGTTTCACCTACCTGGCCTCCTGGTTTGGGGTTCAGCCTGATTATTTGATTAATAACGTCTTTAATTCCATCATCATCAAGATTTAATCCCCGTTGTATTTTTTCATAATGTTTCTTGGTAAATTCATCGAAATAATTTTCTATCACATCAATGGCCACCTTTACTGATCTGCCATCATCGTTTTTCCTTTTTAGTTGCAATAACAGGCATTCACGAAGATTTCTTGCGGCTACGCCTGGGGGGTCAAATTGTTGTATAAGCCCGATTATTTCTTCAATTTCTTTTTCAGTACTGTCAATATTCTGCCTGAAGGCAAGATCATCCGCAATGGCGGAAATTTCCCTGCGCAGGTAGCCATCGTCATCAATGCTTCCAATAATTTGTTCCGCAATTTTCTTTTGTCGATCATCAAGATGCAGCATTAAAAGCTGGGACTTCAGGGTATCGAAAAAAGAAGTTTCTACCCTATGCGGCATTACTTTTGTTTCTTCAGGATCGCCATAATTATCATCCCTTAATTTATAATCGCCTACCTCATCATCGCCGTCATTCACATATTCGCTGATGTCTATTTTATCATAATCTTCCTCGCTTCCGTCTTTTTCAAAATCATCTTCAGCAGTCTCGAACTCGTCCTTAGGCTGGTCAAAATTTTCATCATGGCCGTCTTCGCCTGTTTCCAAAGCGGGGTTTTCCTCCAGTTCTTCCTTGATCCTTTCTTCAAGATGGGCAGTAGGAACCTGCAGTAGTTTCATCAGTTGGATCTGCTGCGGGGATAATTTCTGTAAGAGCTTTTGTTGAAGACGCTGGCTTAAGGACATTAACTCTTTTCTTTTTTAATAAGTTGTAAATTTACACACACTAAAGTAATACAATGATTTTTTGGAATAAATTTTGTGGATTAGTTTTGTTTTTATTAATTACCGGCCTTTGCTCACCTGCGCAAAACACCGCATTACGGGAATTTAATACTGCTTTATTAGTAAAAAATAAATTGAACAGTTCCGTTTCTCTCATTCATTTTACATCACCCGTTTCTACAGTTATCAATTTGCAAAATGTAAAACAAATTGTTCCTGCAGATTTTTATACCTGCAATATTGGTTTTTTTTGCAAAAAAGAATTGTTAATAGAAAAAACTACTAAAATTCCACTACGTTTCAGGCTGGGATCGTTGCAGCAATGCAATTATTACGAAGGCAAGAAACAATAGTCAGTAGTCAGTAGTCAATGGAATAGCTTGTACCCTTAAAAGTAACCGTGAATTAATGATTTACTAACTTACCGGCCAATTGGCTAATTGATTTTGTAAGCGATTAAAAGTTAGTTTTATATTTTTGCCCGCATGTTTACATACTCTTTAATCAAAATACCTCCCCGCTTTTTTTTGCCGGCTGCATTTTTTCTGCTTCCGGTTTATGCATTTTGCCAGGTAACTGATAGCACGTTAATAAAAACTGATAGTGGCTCCATAAAGAAAGAAGATACTCTTTTGCGGATAAAAAACTTCAGCCCTTATTTTACCCTGCATGTAGATTCTACACTAGATTATCATTTTGAAATCAACAGGGATCCAGCTCAATATTACTGGTATCTAAAAAATACACCGGTAGGCCTGAGGATCAATAAAGACAATGGGGTATTGCATTTTAAGGCCGAAAAATCTTATTTCCTTTCCGGTAAGCTCAAGTATGATAATGAATACAAAGTAAGGCTGGGCATTCAAAATCTTAATAATCCTGCGGACAAAGTGGATACTTTTTTTACCCTTGTGTTTTATAATACGGAGATTGTTCCTTCAAGGATAAAACCTACCGTAGGCAATGACCTGGTTATTGAAGAAGGTGATACCCTTAATTTTAAGCTTCAGTGCGAAGATGGAAGTTTCCCTATAGAATCCATAACATACTTTAGCAATTTTCCCATCCGGTCATTTACGCCCGTTGCACATTGCGGAGATGATTTTACCTGGACGGTACCTTACGATTTTATTAAAGATGATGAACAGGATAAACAAAAGGTACTGGATATAATATTTGTTGGCGTCGATAAATTCTTTAACCGCGACACCGCCAGCGTAAAAATACGGGTAAAGCCAACTATCAATTATCCGTTCCGGTTAATGCAGTACGATAAAGTTTTCAAAGACATTGAAACTTATATTGTACAACTGAAAAGCACCTTTCGCATCCTGGATAAAAAAGTACGGGGCACAAAAAATACCCGTACTACATTCGACCTTACATCTGCTACAACGGCTCTCGGGGGAACTATTTTTTCATCATTACCCAGCGAGAACTCACAAACCGCCGGTAAAATAATGCCTAGTGTAGGTGTGGCCCTGGTGCCGGTGAAAGAAGCTGTCGCCCCCGCAAAAACCTATGAACAGAACTCTGCTTCGCTGGTAAGAAGCGATATTAAACGCCTGCAATATTTACTTACTGATAATATGCTGGTAGGGGAAAAAGATCCGGATATTATTAAAAAAAGCCAAAAATTGAGAGATGAACTTACCCAGGTACAGCTTCAGCTTATTGATGTGCCGGTTGTGGAAGACACTACCGCCAGCAAAGAGCTCGATGAGTATTTTAATAATCCAAAAGTGAATAAGAAATACAGGCTTAAGAAATGATTCCGATGGAAGAAGCTTGGCAATAAGTCAATGGTCATTAAGACAATGGTCAGATAACAATATCCTTAATGGCTCAATGACTAATGACTTAGTGCAAAAACTTTTCAATAACAGGGAATAGCCTGGAAGGT
>JBDTZL010000110.1:0-4837 GCA_040005125.1 Ginsengibacter sp. | reverse complement strand
GGCGTACCTGTGCCAGTGAAAAGAAACCCGCAATTACAGGATTTTGATGCATGTACTCTGGTGTCTTGTCAACATTTGTTGATTTTTAATCTCTATCGGCTTATTATGTTGTTGCCAGGACTGCCAATCAATGTTATTTCCATTTTTCTTCTCTGCGTTTATCAGTATCGTGAAATTTGATTTACGCTCGCAGGTAAATGTAAACACCCCGTTTTGATGCAGGCACAAGCATAGCCAACACACAAAACCGTTGCTACCAAGCTTGCGCCAACAGCTACCTTATGCTTGGACGAGGATGGGGTTATTGATTAAAACCATTACTGGTATTGCATTTAAAAGAATTATCCCTAAACTTTCTCCTGGTTATTTAGCGTTCTTTTTTAAAAAAACATGTATCAAAACATGTATCGGATTTGAATAATTTATATGAAGCGGCGCGATGGTGAAACCGGCTTAATAAAATGATAATTTCATTTCTTTATGAAAAAAGCATAAAATTGAGTGGCCGCAATGGTTTCTTTATAGCGCTAATTACAATTACTAAATTTTACATTGATGAAAAATTATTTGCATAAATTATTGTTTGTATCCACTATTATCGTTACGGTTCAATCTGAAGCACAAAAAAATTACCAGGTACTAACTGTACCGGCAATAAAAGAATACACCCATATTGACACGAAAGGTAAGAGCGTGCTCGCGAGCGGGCGATATATAACTCCGGCTGGAGAAACTATCCGGATAACCCATGACCCTTTTGGGATGGCCACTTCTCCTGACGGTAAAAAAACGGTTACCATTCACAATGGAGTTTTTACTATTATTGATAATGAAACGCTTGCCAATACCCGCGTCCCAAGTTATGACGACCGCATTATTTCACCTTTTTCAAATGGGTCTTTCCTCGGTGTTGCGTTTGCCCCTGATTCAAAAACTGTTTTCCTGAGCGGTGGAGATAATGGTGCTATAATTATATATGACATTGAAAAAATGCAAAGGCTTGATTCTATTTCATTGAATGGGAAAGTTGACTCGGTTGATTATGAAGACAGCTTTACTTCCGATCTGTTATTGAATGAAAGTAATAATGAGTTAATTGTTCTGGATCGTGGAAATTTCAGGATGGTGCGCATAGATATTTCTACAAAAAAAATCACCGCTTCTATAAAAACAGGACGGCAGCCTTTTGGCCTTTCGATTAGCCCCGATAAAAAAACAGCGTTTGTTGCCAATGTGGGAATGTATGACTATCCATTGTTGCCAGACATTACACCGGAAAATTACAACAGCATGCTGTTACCATTTCATCCATATGGGAATGATACCAAAGAATCTATTAACGGATATACGTTAAATGGAAGAAAGATCCCTGGCGTTGGAAGCCCTCTTGCCGATGAGGCTATGAGCGTTTATACGATTGATCTTGCCAGTAATAAAGTAATGGATAGGTTCAAAACAGGTTACCAGGTGGGCCAGATGGTGGAAGGTGCAGAAGTGGTTGGGGGCGCAAGCCCCAACTCCCTGGCCGCAGGCGATAAATATGCATACGTAACCAATGCTTCCAATGACAACATTTCGATTATTGATTACCGGGAGCATCGGATCATTGGCCAGATTGACATAAAAGTTGACACGCTTATTGATCGGTATCGTGGCCTGTTACCTTTTGGTATTTCATTAAGTAAAGATGAAAAAACGTTGTATGTGGCTTTACTCGGCTTTAATGCAATTGCCGTTATAGACATTGATACAAAAACTACCAGGGGCCTTATACCAACTGGTTGGGGGCCCACACGGGTGATGCCTTCCAACGATGGAAAATATTTATATGCGATCAGTTGCCGTGGCTATGGCGCCGGCCCCAATGGGGGAAAGGATTTTGTTGCACCGGTACAGGGAACTTATATAGGCGATATTCAACTGGCAACATTTCAAAAAATAAAAATGCCCGATGAAAAGGAGTTAGCTGCGTACAGTAAACAGGTAATTAATAATACATTTATAAAAAAGAATATAGAAGATAACGGGAAAAACCCACTGCCCCCTTTGATCAATATCAGGAAAAGCCCCATCAAATACATCGTTTACATCACCAAAGAAAACAGGACCTATGATGAAGTGCTCGGGCAAATAAAAAGCGGCATCGGTGATTCAACATTGGCAAGGTTTGGTATTAATGTAAATATCATTCCAAAAGATACAAAAGACAAAACGTTGTATCATGTAAACATTGCTCCCAACCATATAAAGATTGCAAAGCAATTTGCGTTTGCAGATAACTATTATTGTGACAGCGATGCCTCGATTCACGGGCATCACTGGATGCTTGGGGTGATACCGAATGAATGGGTTGAAGCAAACAGCAGTGTTAATAAAACTGCTAAGCTTTTTTCCAAAGCATCCGGCAGAAGATTTCCCGGCTCCACGGGAAGTATGGACCCCGAAGATTACGCTGAAAGAGGCGGACTTTGGGAAGCCATGCAAAGAAGCCACATTTCCTTTTATAATTTCGGCGAAGGCAATGAAACAGCACACAACAGGGAAGCATGGTCGGACACTGCAACCGGTTCAGGACACGGTGTAATGGTTCCTATGCAGAAAGCTTTGTATCCACTGACAAGTCATAATTACGCAGGCTTCAATACTAATATACCAGACCAGTTTCGCATGGAGCAATTTGAATCAGATTTCACCAAAATGTGGCTGAAAGGAAAAAGTAAAATGCCTCAGCTGATTACTATGCAGGTACCCAACGATCATACTGCCGCTCCGCGCCCGGAATACGGCTATCCTTATTATCATTCTTACGTTGCTGATAATGATCTTGCCATTGGAAGGATATTACATTTTCTGTCAAGAACACCTTACTGGAAAAATATGCTGGTGATAATAACAGAAGACGATCCACAGGGAGGGGTTGACCATATTGACGCGCACCGCAGTATTTTAATGATGGCAGGCCCTTATGTAAAACATGGATATGTTTCACACACCCATGCAAACTTCGGTTCCATTTTAAAAACCATTTATACAATACTGAATGTTCCTTGTGTAAATCAGTATGATGCAACGGCAACGCTGTTACAGGATTTTTTTACTGACAAACCTAACTTCCAACCATACACACTGGGGTTCCCATCAAAAGAAGTGTTCGATCCGCAGATAGCCATGCAGCGTTATAACAGGAAAATTGACTGGCGTAAAGTTATTAAGGGTCCTGAAATGGATGATGAAGATGATCTAAGAAAAGAACATTACCTGCAGCAAGGCGTAATAAAAAAGAGAAGAGATTAATGGCAAGAATAATTGCCCGGTGTTAGAATATATTCCCTGTTTTGGCGCCAGTATAAGGTAACTGTTGGCGTAGGTATACGGCTTAGCTCTTTTTAGTTGGGCATACCTGTGCCGGTGAAAAGAGCCGGCAATTACCGAATTTTGATGCATGTACTCTAATGTCTTGTCAAACATTTGTTGATTTTTAATTTCTATCGGCTTATTATGTTGCTGCCAGGATTGCCATCAGATAGCTATCGGATCAATGTCATTCCCATTCTTTTTTCCTGCGTTTATCAGCTCCTGAAATTTGTATTTACGGTTCTCCCACGAGTAGTTGCTGTGGGCTTGTGGATAAAGAATGGGGCACCTGCATTGGCTAAAATTTAAAACAAACAATTAAAGCTACTGTTGCTTTTTAGCCATCTACTTTTCTGCCTTTAGCCACGCGTTGTTTGGTATCAATTTTATCGGCCTGGCTTTTTTTAACTACCAGCTTGGCTTCGGTGGCAAAGGAGCAGGAGCCGCAGGATACTTTGTAGGTTTGGTTATCGTAAGTGAGGTCGCCAACTCCATTGGTCCAGTTTCTTCCATAAAGCATAAAATAATCCGGCGTATAGAGCCCCGGGCCAAATTGAAGATCATTATTTTGCAATTCAAAGCTTACCATCAGTTTGTTGCCGTTAATACTGTCGCAAACCCCAGGCGTATATTTTGGTATAATAACTTCCTGAACATATTCCCCATTCTCAAACAACAGCACGCCGGATTTATTAACTTTTCTTGTCCCTAAAGATCTTTTTAAAATAAGCTTCTGATCAATAAAAAACTGCACCTTCTTAAGGTCTAAATCGTTTTTCAATATTCTGTCTTTAAGTTTATTGGTAAAGGGGACATAAGCAGAATCGGAAGCCATGTTTTTACTTCCGCTGCATCCCCAGAAACAGATGCAATACAATAAAGAGAAACTGAAAAAGAAGGCTTTTTTCATAAAAGGGGATTATAGTTTATAGAGGTTTTTTACGTTGAAAAATGCAGCATACAATGCCAAATTTAAAAATAGGAATATTTTTGGATAGATTATTTTCTATAGCAAAACTTTAAGAGTTCTGACACATTTGTACAAACCATGGATGAAGAATAAAAAGGAGAGTTGTGTAAAGCAAAGCAACTGTGCACCGGGCAGGAAACATTTCCATCACTTCTTCACATCCTTTTTCTTTTTGCCCAGGTTCAAAAATTTATCTCCTGCATAAAAACCAATGCAACACGACGGATGAAAAGTATAGCGCCAAAAGTTTTCCAGTAAACACCAAATATTTTTCCAATCCATATAATTGGAAGATTGTTGCTGCCCTCTTTACCGGGTTATTAAATGTATCGGTAAAACTGTTTTTCACATCCACCGATGGTATATCTTCTATAACGGTCAGAACCTTTGACCTCTGCGTTTCCGGAAAATTATAAAAAAATCTTCAACACTTTATTATCAATGCATTAGAATAATTAAATTGGGGTGTAAAAGATTTCATTTCGGATTTTAAAATGACACCAAAATGGAGGA
>JBDTZL010000323.1:0-4843 GCA_040005125.1 Ginsengibacter sp. | reverse complement strand
GGTTTTCATTTTCAAAGCATTCCTTTTTTCGGCCTGTATATTTTTGTTTGCTATAAGCCTGCAGGCTCAAAAAAAAGACTTCACTGCCGAACAGCTATTAAAAAATAAAATGCCTTTGGTAGTTGTCCCCCTGCCAACTATTGTTTCCTGGAATGATGATGATCATCTGATTCTATCCCGCAAAGTGCATCCGGATTCAACGGCAACGCAGTTTTTATTTGACCCCAAAACAAATAGAGAAATGCAATTGGAAAAGCCCGCAAATGTAACAATGCCGGCAACAGGGAAATCTGTTTACGTGAAAGGGAATGACCTGTATTTTAAACAAGAGAATAATACTGAAATACGCCTGACAAACGATAGTGCCAAAGAAGTGAACCCAACCTTTTCACCCGATAGTAACTATGTGGCCTACACGAAGAATAATAACCTTTATGTGGCGGATATAAATTCCAAAATGGAAAAGCAACTCACTTTTGACGGCAACGATAGTCTCATGAATGGTTATGCAAGCTGGCTATATACTGAAGAGATCCTTGGCAGAGGCTCACATTACCGTGCATTTTGGTGGAGCCCCGACAGCAGGAATATTGCTTTTTTCAGAACTGATGACAGCCATGTTCCGGTATTCACTATTACCAATTCTGCAGGCCAGCACGGTTTTGCAGAGAAAGAGCGTTACCCTGCCCCCGGAGATAAGAATCCCGGGGTAAAAATAGGGATCGTTCATTTAGATGACAGCCATATCACATGGGCAGATTTTAATGAACATGACGACCAGTATTTCGGAATGCCCTATTGGAAACCCGATGGAAGTTCATTGCTGGTTTTGTGGATAAACCGTGATCAAAATGATCTGAAAGTTTACGAGGTAAATCCCGCCACTGGTGCTAAAAATATTTTTTATGAAGAGAAGCAAAAGACATGGATCGACCTTGATGATCTCAACCGTATTACATTTTTGAAAGACGGAAGTTTTGTAATGCTCAGTGATAAGACCGGCTGGAGGCATCTATATTATTACAACGCTGATGGGAAATTAATTAACCCGGTAACTTCCGGGAAATTTACCGTTACCGGTATTGAGTTGATTGATGAAAGAAGCAAAACAATTTATTTCCTGGCCCGTGGCCGTGAGAACAGTGCACGCATTGATTTTTACGGTGTAAAACTGGATGGGCAAAATTTAAAACGCTTAACATCTGGTGAATATAATAACCATATAGACATGTCGCCATCAGGGGCTTATTTTGTAACAACTTACAGTAATGCACACACGCCGGCAAAAATGACGCTGCTGGATATTTCGGGAAATAAAATCGCGGACCTGGGAGACAGCAAAGGGCCTGAAATCGACAAATATAACATTGCAAAAACAGAATTGATACGGGTAAAAAGTGAGGATGGATTATTTGATCTTCCTGCCCTGGTGGCCTGGCCACTCAATATGGATAGTTCGAAAAAATACCCTGTGCTTATAAATATATATGGCGGGCCCAATGCAGGAACCGTTTGGGATAACTGGACTTTTAGTGGGTTAAGGCAGTGGTATGCCAAAGAAGGGCTCATTCAAATAAGCATGGACCACCGTGCCAGCGGCCATTTCGGAAAGGAAGGCGTCAATTACATGTACCACAATTTGGGTTATTGGGAAATGAAAGATTACAGCACCATTGTAAAATATCTTATTGATAAAGGATATGCAGATCCCAAAAAAATATGTATCACAGGCTTTAGTTACGGGGGCTATATGACCTGCTATGCGCTTACGTATGGTGCAGATGTATTTACTTACGGTATGGCAGGAGGCAGTGTTACAGACTGGAGTTTATATGATACGCATTATGCTGAAAAATTTATGGGAACGCCTGCAAACAACCCTGAGGGTTATAAATCAAGTTCGGTTTTAACATGGGAAAATAAATATAAAGGGATGTTGCAAATTGCCCATGGCGAAATGGATGATAATGTTCATTTGCAAAACAGCCTTCAACTGATCAGTAAGCTCGAGGATGATAAAAAAGATTTTGAATTTATGGTGTATCCCGGTGGCCGGCATGGATGGCCGGGGAATAAACAGCTTCATTTTCAAAATTTAAAAACAAGGTTCATTTACAAATATTTGCTGGAAAAGCCTGTTCCGGAAGATTTGCTCAAATAATAAATTTATCATTTGCTGCAGGCAGGCTTTGGTTACTCTTTGTACATTATTTTAACTCCAGAACCCTGGTATCTTTTATTCGCCAGACTGTCAAGCCATTTACTGTCAAGTTTATTGAGAATAAATCCCAAAGGATGTTTCCCTTCAGCGCCTTCTGCAACTCTTCCAATTGTATTCGTTGAATCCATTTCCATTTTTAGATTGTCAAGTGTGGTTAGACTGTCAATTAATCTGAAATCATCTATTGTGAGGATGGGTTCTGTAAATCCACTTTTATCAAACTGAATAACTTCCTGAACAGCTTTTGAATCATTAAAACCCTTAACAAGCAGCTGCCGGAAATATGTCAATTTAAACTGGTCAATATAAATGGATTCGTACATGACTTTCCGGGTCGCCGAATTATGAGAGCTTTTGCATTGAAGTCCAATCAGGCAAAATAATAGACCAAACAAATAAATGAATCTACTGTATGTTATCATTGGTTATTAAATGTAAAAGATCCTGTCAAATTTTGAGTCTGCCACCAAATTTGCCTAAAACATTGAAAATTAGATTATTGTTTTCACAAACTTCTTAAGGCAATTCATGCGATCCGGCAAATTGTGCAGCATGTATGATAACTTTGCCATTGAACCAGGTAAAAGAATTGAATGAAAAAAATTTCATGAAGGCCACAAAGGAAATATTAGCATCACCCTTTATTTTCCTGATAAAATTGTATCAATGGATCATTTCTCCGTGGATAGGCCCTTCATGCCGGTATACCCCTACATGCTCTCAATACGGTATTGAAGCGCTAAAAAAATATGGCCCTCTTAAGGGACTATGGCTCACTATTAAAAGAGTGGTAAGTTGTAACCCGTGGGGTGGTCATGGCCACGATCCTGTTCCCTGACTTAACATTGAGTGTTGATTATTGAATAACAAAAGGTCAAAACACTCAATATTCAATAATCAACACTCAATATTCAAGTTGACACTCCAAAAGAGATATGCCGATAAGATTGTGGAGAATTAATAAGATTATGCTTCTTCAAAATGCTCAGCCACTTTCTTCCAGTTTACTACGTTCCAGAAAGCTTTCAAATAATCAGGCCTCTTATTCTGATATTTTAAATAGTAAGCGTGTTCCCAAACATCGCAGCCCAATATAGGTTTGCATTTACATTCAGCGACGTCCATTAAAGGATTGTCCTGATTGGGAGTAGAACAAATAACCAACGCGCCACCGGCAACCCCAAGCCATGCCCAGCCACTTCCAAAACGTGTAGTTCCGGCTGTGTTAAATTTTTCCTTCATTTCATCGAAAGAGCCAAATGCATCGTCAATAGCTGCTGCCAATTTTCCTTCGGGTTTGCCACCATCAGCTGATAAAATTTCCCAAAAAAAACTGTGGTTCCAATGGCCACCTCCATTATTGCGCACCGCAGGGGCCATCGTTCCCGCAATTGCAAGCAACTCTTCAAGGGTCTTATTTTCATTTTCTGAACCTGCAACAGCCTTATTCAGATTATCTACATAAGCCTGGTGATGCTTATCATGGTGGATCTGCATAGTTTCCTTGTCAATAGTTGGTTCAAGTGCATCGAAGCCGTAAGGCAGAGCCGGTAATGTAAATGCCATAGTTGTAAATTTTAAGTTTAATAATTATGAGGAACAAAATTACCAAGTAATATATTATAAAAAGATTGCGTGTTCGATAATTCCCTATTCCGAAATATTTTTTGTTCTTTTTCTATAAAATATTATAGAAAAAAAAGTAACAAACACTAAGCCAGATAATGTTGAATATTTTTAAACTGAAGTACTCAAAATTTATTTTCTTTTGCTTTTAAAAAAATCTTTCAAAAGTGTTACGCATTCCTCTGCACAAACATTGCCTGCAATTTCAGTTTTAGGATGTAAAATTCCTGGCCCCAAAGCCGACGCCTCTCCGCCCGGGGCAGAGCGTGAAATGCCACCATGTTTGGGATCTGGAGCGCCATATACCAGTCTCCCGATTTTGCTCCAGTACAAAGCGCCGCAACACATGGTACACGGTTCTATCGTGACATACATGGTTGCCCCAGGCAGGTATTTGGAACCTAAATAATTAAAAGCTGAGGTAAGGGCAATGATCTCCGCATGGGCCGTTGAATCATTAAGTGTTTCCACCTGATTATAACCACGGGCAATTATGGTATCCTGCATTACTATTACTGCGCCAATGGGAACTTCATCGGCGTCGCGGGCTTTTTGAGCTTCCCTGAGGGCGTGTTTCATGTAGTGCGTATCATCCATGATTTTTGAAATTTGCCGGCATCATTTTTTATTACTTTTTTCAAAGAGATGCGATTATCTTGAGGAAACAAATGTAGAAGTTATGACCGATTTAAATTCCACGCTCAAAAATCTCCGGAGTTTTTACGATAGTGGTGCAACACTTTCCTATGAATTCAGAAAGAAACAATTAGAAGCTTTTGAAAAAGCAATCATAAAATATGATGGACAAATCAATGGCGCACTATACGCCGATCTTAAAAAAAGCAAAGAAGAAACCTGGGCAACTGAAACGGGCTTGCTGATGGGTGAAATAAAAAATGCCCATAAAAGTTTACACAAATGGATGAAGGCGAAAAAAGTACCAACCGGCCTGGTTACTTTTCCTTCATCCGGCAAAATATACAGGGATCCATTGGG
>JBDTZL010000140.1:0-16452 GCA_040005125.1 Ginsengibacter sp. | reverse complement strand
CCAATGCTCATTAATTTTATTCCATAGCGTTCCAGGGGAACGATCATTCCTTTGCCGTTTACATCTCTCATTACAGGCCTCTCGCCGCGTACACCAAACATAATGTGTACACTCGGGCCGTAAATATCCGCATCCATCAGGCCCACTTTAGCGCCTCCTTCTGCTACAGCAAGCGCTAAATTTGCTGCCACGGTACTTTTTCCAACACCACCTTTGCCACTTACCACAGCAATAATATTTTTTACCCCACTCAATACATTTTTATTATCTCTTCTAAGCGAAGTAGTATTGCTGGTGAAATTTACCGTTACTTCTGCCTCTTTATCAACCAATAACTTTACTGCATTAATACATGCATTTTTTATCAGATCTTTCATCGGGCATGCAGGTGTGGTAAGCACTACCGTAAAAGATACTTTTTTATCCCGGATGGCAATATCCTTCACCATATTCAATGTTACCAGGTCTTTTCCAAGGTCTGGCTCCTGTACATTACCCAATGCTTTTAAAATATCTTCCTGCGTCATGGTTCAATTTTTTGTTAAAAAGACTTTGCATCTGCAAAATTAAACATTGATACCCTTACTTTGTTTAAATAAAATCGCCTAAACTCTCATTTGAGGGATTGGAAGAATTTTTTGAATATCCAAAACGATACATTAACCGGTCAAAAAAATTAAAAGCCTGCTTCAGGGCTTGGATTTATGAAAAAAATTATACAATACATTTTCTTTTTCCTGTTCCTGGTTCCTGTAGCTGCCAACGCACAATTTGAAACTTATAAAGACTCGGTCGTGCAGTTGTACGGCGTTGTAATGTCTGCCGATAGTCTCAAAGCATTACCTTCAGTAAGTATTATGGTAAAGGGCCGTAACCAGTTGACGATTTCCAGTGAGCAAGGGGTTTTCTCAATCCCTATTTTAAGAGGCGATGTGATAGAGTTTACGAGTGTGGGATATAAACCCAAGCAGGTAACAATTCCACAAAACCTTGTGGGCAATGAGCAAAGCATGATACAATTAATGGTGGAGGATACTGTATACCTGCCTGCAACCATCATAAAAAAGCGTCCAACCCGTGAAGAATTTGAGAGGGATTTTGTAACTGCATCTGTTCCCAACGATCAGCAGGAAATTGCGCGGCAGAATCTTTCAGAAAACAACCTGCGGGCATTAATGGCCACCTATCCAAAAGACGGGCGTGAAGCCACCAACAATTACCTTAAACAAAATGCTCAAAAATATTATTCTGCCGGTCAGCTTCCTCCTCAAAATATTTTTAACCCGCTTGCCTGGGCAGAGTTTATTAAAGCATGGAAGCGCGGTGATTTCAAACAAAGTAAATAACCTCTTAATTAGCTAATTAGCCAATGTGCGAATTGGGACTGTCGTAAGGCCGCAGTCATAAATACACTTATGTACCCCGCTGTGAATTGTTGTAAGGTGACAACCACAATCAGCTATAAAACAAATAAGCTAATTAGCAGGCCAGCTAAGTAGCTTATTAATTAAAAAAATTCAAAATTATATAAGCCACGCTATAATTATAGCTGTTCTGATCAATCGTTGGCTAATTGGCTAATTAGCACATTAGCTAATTAACTAATCTTCAATCTTTACTTTCCCTTTCTGCTTTGCCATTACTTCTTCAGCAATATTATTGGGGGCCGGCGCATAATGGCTGAATTCCATTGTTGACGTTGCGCGGCCACTCGATAACGAACGTAACTGGGTTACATATCCAAACATTTCACTTAAAGGCACCTTGGCTTTAATCACCTGTACTCCATGCTTGCTGTCCATTCCCTCGAGCATTCCACGGCGGCGATTAAGGTCGCCCGTAACATCTCCCATATATTGATCAGGCGTAAGCACTTCGATTTTCATGATGGGCTCGAGCAATACCGGTTTCGCTTTACGGCCTGACTCACGATAACCCTGTTTGGCACAAAGCTCAAATGACATTGCATCAGAATCGACCTGGTGAAACGAGCCGTCAAATACTTTTACTCTCATACTTTCCATCGGGTAACCCGCCAGCACACCGGTAGTCATTGCTGTTTCAAAACCTTTTTGAATCGCAGGAACGAACTCTTTTGGAATTGAACCGCCAAATAACCCATTTATGAATTGGAAATTACCTTTACCTTCTTTTAAAAATTCTTCGTCGGCAGGGCCGATTTCAAAAATAATATCGGCAAATTTACCACGTCCGCCTGTTTGCTTTTTCAGTACTTCGCGGTGTTCAATTGTTTGTTTAAATGCCTCTTTATAAGCAACCTGTGGCGCGCCCTGGTTAATTTCAACCTTAAATTCACGCTTCATCCTGTCAACAATAATTTCCAAATGAAGTTCTCCCATTCCGCTCAAAATTGTCTGGCCCGTTTCCTCATCTGTTTTTACTCTCAAAGTGGGATCTTCTTCCACCAGTTTTGCAATAGCCATACCCATCTTATCTACATCGGCCTGAGTTTTAGGCTCTACTGCCACAGAAATTACGGGCTCAGGAAAGGTCATCGCTTCCAATACTATTGGATGATCCTCAATACAAAGTGTGTCCCCTGTTTTAATATCTTTAAATCCCACTGCTGCCCCAATATCGCCGGCTTCAATAAAATCAACCGGGTTTTGTTTATTTGCATGCATCTGCATGATCCTTGAAATTCTTTCCTTTTTTCCGGTTCTTGTATTCAGTACATAAGACCCCGAATCAAGGTGCCCTGAATATGCCCTGAAAAATGCAAGACGCCCTACGAAAGGATCTGTCATGATCTTGAATGCCAAAGCAGCAAATGGCGCTTTAGGATCCGGTTTACGTTCAATTTCTTCACCCGTGTCTGGATTGATTCCTTTAACTGCTTCGAGATCCATAGGACCAGGAAGGTATCTTACAATGGCATCCAATGCAGTTTGTACGCCCTTATTTTTAAAAGATGACCCACACATCATGGGAATGATGGAAATATCAATCGTAGCCTTACGGATCGCTGCATGTATTTCGTCTTCCGTAATAGTATTAGGATCATCAAAAAATTTCTCTAATAAAGCATGGTCATAATCTGCAACGGCCTCAATAAGATGCTGCCTCCATTCATTAACCTCTTCAATCATGTCCTCAGGAATTGGTACTTCTTTGTAAGTCATCCCCTGGGTAGCATCATCCCAAACCATCCCTTTCATCGATATAAGATCAACCACTCCTTTAAAGGCATCTTCAGCACCTATAGGTAACTGCAAGGGCACAGCCTTAGCGCCAAGCATTTCTTTTACCTGCTTAACCACGTTTAGAAAATCAGCACCGGCACGATCCATTTTATTTACAAACCCAATGCGGGGAACTTTATAACGGTTTGCCTGGCGCCAAACTGTTTCGCTTTGCGGTTCCACGCCACTTACTGCACAAAACAATGCCAATAAGCCATCGAGTACACGCAATGAGCGTTCCACTTCCACGGTGAAATCAACGTGACCGGGAGTATCGATAATATTAAATTTATACAGTTTGGTATCCGGGGTCTTCGCGCCTTGAATAGTCGGAAAATTCCAAAAGCAGGTAGTAGCGGCAGATGTAATAGTAATACCTCTCTCCTGCTCCTGCGCCATCCAGTCCATAGTAGCGGCACCATCATGCACCTCACCTATTTTGTGATTTACACCGGTGTAGTACAGTATGCGCTCTGTAGTTGTGGTTTTACCTGCATCAATATGAGCAGCTATACCAAAGTTTCTTTGAAATCTTAGATCGGCCATCGCCTTTTTTTATTTTTTTGTTATTAAAATTATTTATTAATAATCCTTAATCCATTGTCAATCTACACATTGTTTCGGGGACACTTTTTGGAGGCGCAAAGTTACGAATAATATGTGTAAAATAAACAGGAATATAAGTGTATTAATTGCTATAACACTGCTTTCACAAATTGGACTTAGTATTGGTTTATGCAAATAAAATGATGATTTCTCAGGTATGGCTTGTGTACTGCAAGCGACGTGGGCTTGCCACGACGTTGTTTCACCCCGCCTGCAAGATGGAATAACCGGTAAAATAAGAAATCACCAATGCAGCTCACAAGTATGTTGTATTGAATGAAAGTAGTATGAGTCTTAAACGGAAAAAACCCTTTCGTACATTAGAAAGGGTTCGCAATTTATTTTGGAATAGTTAAATCCTGAAATGGGCGAATGCTTTATTAGCATCTGCCATACGGTGCGTATCCTCTTTCTTTTTAAATGCAGCGCCTTCACCCTTACTTGCGGCAACAATTTCATTAGCTAATTTTTCAGACATGCTACGGCCATTTCTATCGCGGCTATATTTTATAAGCCATTTTATACTTAAAGAAGTTTTCCTGTCTGCACGCACTTCTGCGGGGATCTGGAATGTTGCGCCTCCTATACGGCGGCTTTTTACTTCCACACCAGGTGTTACATTGGCTAAGGCTTTTTTCCATACCTCATATCCATCATCGCCGGAAATTTTTGTAACCCTGTCAAGTGCGTCATAAAAAATACTATATGCGCCACTTTTTTTACCCTGCCACATTAAATTATTTACAAAACGGGTAACCAGTTTATCCTGGAATTTTGGATCCGGAGCCAGTGGGAGTTTTTTTGCTTGTGCTTTGCGCATTAGTGAACGTTTATTTTAATTTATTTGTTTATAAGGTTAAATAGTATCGCTAATCAAAATTTATTTTTTTGCTTTTTCCTTCTTTGTCCCGTATTTGGAACGGCTTTGTTTACGATCTTTCACACCTGCTGTATCAAGGCTGCCGCGTACAATATGATAACGCACGCCAGGCAGGTCTTTTACCCTGCCGCCCCTGATCAATACAATCGAGTGCTCCTGTAAATTGTGGCCTTCACCTGGTATATAAGCAATAACCTCGAGCTTATTGGTAAGCCTCACTTTCGCCACCTTACGTAATGCAGAATTGGGTTTTTTGGGAGTCGTCGTGTATACCCTGGTACAAACACCCCGGCGTTGGGGACAGCTATCAAGAGCCCGTGATTTACTTTTAGCTCTTATTATTGTTCTTCCTTTTCTTACTAATTGCTGTATTGTAGGCATTACTTTTCCCCTTATTTTTTTGGACGGCAAAGGTAAGCGCCGGGTCGCGATATTCCAAAATTATTTGAAAGGTGGTTGGAAGGAGGTTTAGGAAAGGTAAGTTGAAGGTTTAGAGTTGAAGGTTTAGAGTTGAAGGTTTAGAGTTGAGGGTTTAGAAGGTTTAGACAGTTTAGACGGTTTAGACGGTTTAGAATGGGCTTCTATTTTATATTTAATGAAAAGAAGGTTTAGATTTTAGAACCGCATTAAACTTCCTAAACTCTTATCCGGCAAAATGTTAAGAGTTTAAAAAAAGGCATCTAAACTCTAAACCCTAAACTCTAAACCTGCTAAACTCCCCTATATCAATTTCATCATCCAATCGTACTTGTCTTCCTCGCGGCCTTCTTTAATGGCGCTCATACGGTCTTTAATTCCCGGAGCAATTTTCCATTTGTCGGTATCAAAATTCATTACAAAATCTTTGTAACATAGTTCCTTAATCAAAGAAATGGTAGCAGCAGTACCAGAGCCAAATACCTCCAAAAGAGTCCCTTCTTTATAAGCTGCAACAACTTCATCGATATTCAATTTTCTTTCTTCTATAGTAAACCCGGTATCCTGCAATAACTGCATTACACTTTCCCGTGTAATACCTGCCAAAATAGTTCCTTCATTTAAATCAGGTGTAATCGCTTTATTTCCTATAATAAAAAAAATATTCATCATTCCACATTCCTGGACGTACTTATGTTCGTATGCATCTGTCCAAAGTACCTGGTCATATCCGTTTCTTTTAGCCAGGGCAGTAGGATGCATCGCTGCCGCATAATTTCCGGCAGTTTTCGCATAACCTACTCCACCGGGAGCGGCTCTTACATATTTTTCCTCAACATATATCCGCATTGGAACGCTATGATAAGGACCGCTCGGGCTTAATATGATCATGAATTTATATTTGTCGCTTGGTCTTACACCAATCATCTCGTCGCTGCTAAACATAAAAGGCCTGATGTATAATGCATGATCCCGTTTGTCGGGAATCCAGTTTTCATCGAGTTTAACAAGCTGCCTCATTCCTTCTATAAATATTTCCTCTGAAATTTTCGGCATTTCCATTCTTTCAGCAGAAATATTAAACCGCTTAAAATTTTCGTAGGGCCGAAAAATCTGTGCTTCTCCTGCCAGGTTCTTAAATGCTTTTATTCCCTCAAAAATTGCCTGTCCATAATGCAACGCAGCAAGTGAAGGAGAAAGCAGTAACGGCTGGTACGGTTTTATTTCCACCGTTTTCCATTCTTCATCTTCATAGTCAACTTCGAGCATGTGATCGGTAAAATATTTTCCAAACGGAACATTTTCCAGTGTCAACGAATGTAATTTGCTCCTTTCTGCCCTGGTAACATTAAACACCCCGGCTGCAATCATAGCATTAAATTTGCAACAAAGAAACGAAAAAAAGGAGGTAAAATCGCTAATGAGTATAGACAAAATTTCACTACCCGCTTTTTTATACCGGGATATGTTTGGAAAGAATCTTGTGGATTTAAAAACAGGGATACCCGAAAATTCTTTAAATGAGGAACTGAAAATTAATTTCCTGGGAGGCAATGAAAAAAAAATAATCTTTCTCTTTAATGATCACCAGAATAAATTTCTGGCGGATGTTCAAATGAAGTTCCTCTATGACCTGTTAAAAGCCTGTGAGCTAACCATGGGAGATATTGCACTGGTAAACTATTTTCATAATAACACTATTACTCATCGTGAATTAATGGTTCAGTTACAACCCAGGAAGATTTTGGTATTTGGAATAACAGCTGGTGACCTTGATCTCCCTTTTAATATTCCCTTTTTTCAAATGCAAAATTTCGGAGAGCAGGCTTATATGATAAGCCCTTCTATTGAAGAGGTTCAAATGAACATAGAACTAAAAAAACAACTTTGGGCATGTCTTCAAAAATTTTTTAATATCCGGAAACAAAAATGAAGACTTTAATATTTGCGACAAACAATACAAACAAAGTTGTTGAAATCAGGAGCCTTTTAGATGAAACTTTTGCAATAATATCACTCCCGGAAGCAGGCATACATGTGGATATACCTGAGCCTTTCGATACGCAGGAAGAGAACGCAATTGAAAAATCTGATTTTATTTATAAACTTAAAGGGGTAAGTTGTTTTGCAGAAGATACAGGTCTTGAAGTTAAGGCACTGGGTGGTGAGCCCGGGGTAAAAAGTGCCCGTTATGCAGGAGATGAAAGATCCTTTGAAAACAATATTGATAAATTACTTAATAAGCTAAAATCTGCAGATGATCATTCAGCCCGGTTTAGAACTGTTATATGTTTAACTGTTAAAGGAAAACACAATATATTTGAAGGCATTTGCGAGGGCACTATTATTGCAGAAAGACGGGGGAGTCATGGATTTGGATATGATTCCGTATTTGTACCGGAGGGAGCAGAAAAAACGTTTGCAGAAATGGAGCTCTCCGAAAAAAATATCTTTAGCCATAGAAAAAAAGCTACCGAAAAATTAATACTTTATCTGAAAAAGGGCTTTTGATATTAATGACGGCCGTGATTAAAACACCAGTAAAATTGAAAGAGCAAAGCAACCATACTCTGTCTGAAAGCGACTTAATACAGGGCTGTATTAGTGGGAACAGGCAAATGCAGGAGATCCTTTACAGGCAATTTTCTCCAAAAATGTATGGTGTGTGCCTCCGTTATTCCGGAAATGTTGAGGATGCGAACGACCTGTTACAGGAAGGTTTTATAAAAATTTTTAAAAACCTTGTCAGATTCAGGGGTGATGGTTCTTTTGAAGGGTGGATGAGAAGAATTTTTGTGAATACCTCGATTGAGCACTTTAGAAAAAAGGTAAAGCTATATAACGTAAGCGAAGTGCAGGAAAATACGATTGAAGATGTTGAATTGAATGTATTGGATTCAATGGCAGAGAAAGATATTATTTTACTGGTTAATGAATTAGCGCCGGGGTATAAAGCAGTTTTTAATATGCATGTTATTGAAGGATATTCGCATAAAGAAATAGCAGAAATCCTTGGAATAACAGAAGGAACCAGTAAATCTCAGTTGGCAAGAGCTAAAGGAGTTTTAAAAAAATCCCTCGGGAAGAGGATGAACATGACCAATGGCGATACAATTATTACTTAAGCAGCATTATGCAGAATTTTAAAGAACGACTATATAATCATGAATCGACTCCGCCCCCGGAAATATGGGATAATATTTCGGAAGAGCTGGATAGTAAGAATTCGAAGCTCCTTCCAATGCCGGGTTTACGCAAAAGGTCTAAATTTATCTTTTATGGATTAACTGCTGCTGCCTCTCTTATTATCATTTTTATAAGCTCAGTGCTTTTTAATAAGACAGGGAAATTCAATAAGACAGAGAAATTCAATAACACGGGGGAAAATATAAAGTCAAAAAACACTCCTTCCTTAAATTCCGGTAATTTAATCTCGCAAAAAGTGAAAGACTCCCTGTTCCTTAATAATAAAACACTGGAAGCAATAATTAAGTCTTCAAAAAATAAAAATCAGCTTGCAAAAAATTACGATGGTCCCGTAACAAATAAAAAATACCTGACTATACAGGGGCCTGAATGTCAACCGGTAAAAATATCTCCTAAAGTTGCCACACTCATTGAGTCTGCTGATAGTGAATATCCGCCTAGAGCTGTATGGAATAAAAAAATTGATAAATGGAGACAAATTATGCTGGGCAGTACGATCTCCCTTACTTCGACCAGCCTTCTTGATATTGCGCAGCTTTCTTCTTCTTCTTTTTTAGATAATAGTGAATAAGCTTCATTTTTTATGGCCCGAATAAGAATTGAATTGCCGGAAAAATATATTGCTGTTTTCACAATTCCAGTAAGGATTACAGATATAAATTATGGCAATCATGTAGGCAACAGTTCTTTGGTTGAAATCATTCACGAAGCGCGCATGCAGTTTCTAAGGCAATATGATTTTACCGAAATGGATGCCGGCGGATCTTCTCTTATTATGAGTGAACTCGCTATTGAATTTAAAAATGAGTCATTCTATAAGGATAATCTTGAAGTAAAAATATTTACGGGAGAAATTTCCAGGGTAGGCTTTGAATTGTTTTATTCTATATCAGTTATAAGAAATAACCTTTCGATAATTATGGCGAATGCCAAAACAGGCATGGTGTGCTTCGATTACAATGAAAAAAAAGTAGTGGGTATTCCTGAAAAATTAAAAAAAATTCTCACAGTTTAATTTCTCCCTATAACTATCGGAACCAGATCTTCCAGCTTTCTTCAGCCTGGATGACCAGCATCTGATCTCCATTTTTAATAATGGCACCCATAGCTTCTGCTTTGGAAAGAAATAGAGTTTTAGATGGATTATAAATTAAATCAAAAAAATAATTCTTTGCAGAAACATATTCATACGGTATTTTCGGGTAGTCGTCAACGTTAGGATACATGCCCGCGGGAGTTGTGTTGATTACAATCGTAAACTCCTGCAAAAGTGAAGAGGAAATACTTTCGTAATGAATCGTTCCCTCACAAATTTCATTTTTCGTGGTTACTAACAAAAACTCAATACCCGATTTTTTAAGAACATAGGTAACCGCTTTCGAAGAGCCCCCGGTACCAAGTACCAGGGCTTTCTTCTGATGAGGCCGCAAAAAAGGAATAAATGATTTTTCAAAGCCGGTTACATCTGTATTAAAACCGGCCCACTTTCCACCAGATATTTTAATACAATTGCAGGCATTTATTTCTTTACATTCTTCAGAAATTTCATCCAGGAATGGGATAATCTGCGATTTATACGGAATCGTAACATTTAATCCGCAAAGGAACGGATCAATTTTTAGCTGAGTGATTTCTTTGTTAAGATTATTTATTTCAAAATTAAGATAGCTGCAATCCGTGATATTTTCAATTCTGAATTTTTCAGTAAAAAAATTTTGCGAGAATGAATGGCTTAAAGGATTTCCTATCAATCCGTAAATTTTCATTACGCCTTTTCTTTGTTGAGGTATAAATGAAACGTATCACCACGTAATCCAATGCGCATGGCTTCCAGTGGTATTACTTCAGAAGGGGCAATATTTCCAAGGTTTACATTGCAATCTATTAATTCTAAAAAATACAATTGCTGATCCTTTTGCGGCGCTTCCCAAATAATTTTTTCATGAGGTATTTGGGTGAGAATTTCCTGAACAAGTCCTTCTCTTACCTCGCCTGTGCCACGGTATATGCCTACGTTGCCCGATTCGCGGGCCTCGGCAATAACATATTCGGAACCCGCTTCAAGCTCAGCTTTCATCAATTCTATCCACTTATAAGGTGGAATAATATGAGCTGCATCTTTACTGCCCACTTCACTAAGCACAGTTCCGTACTTTGTGAGCTTCTCAATATACCCGCATTTTTCAGCATGAGGAATGGTGATCGATCCATCACTCACTTCCATATATTTAATGTTGAATTCCTTACAAATATTTATATAATCATTAAACTGGTTCCTGATTAAAAAAGCTTCGAATAAGGTACCGCCAAAATAAACAGGTATATCATAAGATTGATACAGATCAATTTTTTCTTTGAGGTTGGGTGTTACAAAGGCGGTCCCAAAACCTAATTTTATAATATCGATATGAGGATGGGCGGCGCTCAAAAAATTTTTTGCCTCTTCAAAACTAAGCCCTTTGTCCATGATCATTGTTAAACCATATTTCCGGGGTTTGGGAACTCTTTCCGGAATCTGGGAGAGATTAAAATTCATATATATATTCTTTTTGAGAAGTGCCAAAGATAGTTTTGTAGCACCAATAATTCAAAACGGGAATTGTATCTCTAGTTTTTTTTCTTTGGTTTTTTTTTGTAAGCGGCAATTAATTCAATTATTGACTGATGCTGAAGATGAGAAGGATTCAACTCAATGAATTGTTTGATGAGAGCCGGAGATTTTTGCATGGCAAGTTCCAGCTGCAGCAAAGCTTCTTTGGATTTGCCCAGTGAAAATAAAACAGCGGATTTATAAAATGTAAAAAGTGGCTTATAGTGCGTATTCTTTTGAGCATTGTACACCTGTTCCAGAGCTTCTTCGAAGTATTCAGCATCGTAAAGGCATTTAATAAGCTCCTTCCATCCATTTGCATTTTTAGGGCGCGCCTTAATAAAATTTGAAAAATGAATCACGGCATCTTTAATACGGTTGAGTTGTACATAACACTTAGCCAATGCAAAATGATAGTCTGGCTGAGATTTATTGATCCGCATAGCATTTTCAATATTCTTTACAGCGCTATCCCAATGTCGCTCGTTCATATAGGTACCGGCTATTTTAAAATATAAATGGCTGTCTGTGGAATTAAGATGGGAAGCCTTACGGTAATGAAATCTCGCCTGGGCATAATTCTTCAACTTTTCATAGCAATGGCCCAGCGCTTCATAAATTACCTCTTCGGGCATAGAAAACTCGAGAACTTTTTGAAGGACTTCTATTGCTTCACGATATTTATGCAGCCTTAGATAGGCATCCCCCATATTACGATAGGCATAATCAAATTTTTCATCAATAGCAATTGCATATTGATAGGCATCAATGGACTTTTCATATAGCTTTAAACCCTGGAAGGCTGCACCAAGGTTGAACCAGGCCAGTTGTGTATAAGGAAATTCATCGATTATTTTTTGATGCAATTTTATACTTTCTTCATTCCTGCCGGTGTAATCGGTCCAGAAACAAATTTTATACAATGCCTCCTCATTAACAGGATCCTGCTCAAGTATTAATCTAAGGCAATTGAAAACCTTATCAAATTCTTCATAATCATCATACACGTCGGCAAGTTCAAAAAGTAATTCTGCCTTTTCTTCTCCTTCAAATACATGTATTGCTTTCTCCAGTAACGCTGCTGCTTTTTCCTGGTTGTCCAGCGCAAGATGAGCATCTGTTTTGAGAATGTATAAGTTTATGTCATTGCTGTCAAGCAATTCAGCTTTATCCAGCAAAGACAGCGCTTCCCTATATCGTCGTGTGGCGATTAAGAGATCCGCTTTTTTTATATGAAGACTGGCTGAATAAGGAAATTGTTCCACTGCATAATTTACAGCTTCCACGGCCGAAGGGATGTCATCTGCTTCATCAAAATAATCAATTATCCGTTCAAAAGAATCTTCTTCGATAAAACTGAATTTCTTACCACTTTTGAAATTATTATATTGCAAAAGCAATTCTTTCATTTCTTCTCTGTCCTGCCGGTAAGGATTTTCTTTCATATGCGTTACGTTGATCCAAATTACTAAATTTTTTTAAAATACCTTCTTCTTCTTAAATTAGGCCGCCAAAAGCAAATAAAAGTGATGAATGGCATTTAATTCTCATATTATTGTTGTAGCTTTGTTAAGATTAAACTTATTTTCACTAATGAACAGATATGTTAAAATAGCAATAGGAGTGATGATTGCCTGTAGCGTTTGGTTTTTAGCTTCCGCAGATAGAGGTGGTTTTATTAAAAAAACAAAAACACATTTGAATATTCCTTTGAGAGGAACTTTAAAAAATTCAATTGCATTCAATCTTAAATCCGGAATTAATTATAGAGGAAGTTTTTTATTAAACACCCAACAGGTTGGAAACAATTTAGTTAGCGATGCATTTATTTCGTATAAAAAAGGAAACACCATTTATATACTGCCGTACAAACAGAAAATTTTAATACCCGAGTATACTCAAAAAGATGGTTACAAACTCATTATAAGATCCAGGAAATAACGATTGCAAAGCAAAAATTCTTCTTAAAAAGACCTGCGAAAATGCAGGTCTTTTTATTACTCTTTACATGCGAAATAATATGTTAATTCTATCAAATCAGGATTAATTTCCCTTTTAAAACGCGTGTGGAGTTTATCGCCAAAAAACAGATTCTTACTAAAATTTATTTTACTTAAGGCAGCTATTTTTTCGTTTCCTCGTACGTTAAAACCCTGTAACCCGACTTTGGAATTTCAAATTTAGAAGCCGGCACTTCCGTATAATTTATCTTTGACAAGGAAAATTTAAATTTCATTTTTCCATTTTGCATTTCATACTGTACAGCAAGGCCTGGTAAGGTTTTGAACTGGTAATCATAATTTTTATTGGAAACATTTACATCGGTTGTATAATACACGGTAAATGTAGAACCATCCTTGAGTTTTGCGATGGCTTTCTGGCAACTAAACCCTGCAATATCAGTTGTTTCGCCGGTATTTTCAAAAGTTATCCCGTCATACTTTTTATTGTTTTTATCCCATTCCTGGGGAGTTAAAGTGATCATAAGCTTCTGGCCGCTATAGTCCTTCAAAATAACGCCACTGCCGGTAGCTCCATTATAAAGCGTGGCTTCGCTCCCAAGCCCGCTGATCATTTCAGTACGGCTTTGGGTGCCTTTTAAATAAACAGTTGTAGTGGCGCCATCCAGCATATCGGCCATTTTTGGCTCTGCACTGCCCGTCTCTACCGAAATGTTGTAGACAAGGCTGCCTTCAGTGAGGTTCTTTTGCCCGCTTGATGCCAGGGCAAAAAAAATGCAGGTCGTAAGCAGTATTGTTCTATAAAATTTCATTAGTAATTTTTTAACCTTATAATGCAGGGTTTTAATATAGACAATATCGCTGGTGTAATAGTTGCAGACCATTAACCACCGTCACTTTTTTGAATTTGTATTTTTTTTCTGCTGCATGTTTTGTAATTTCTTGTTGCTTTCCTGCATGGCTGTTACCCGCTCCTGCCATTTGCTCTTGGAAACCGGCTTTTTCTTATTTTCCTGTAATTGTGCAAGTATTTTTTCATGGTTAATAATATACTTCTGGATCACAAACTGGATAAGAAGTGTAATAGCATTAGAAACTGTATAATACCAGGTAAGGGAAGACGGAAGCCTGTTAAAAACTCCCAAAAGAACGACCGGGAAAATAAACGGGAGATATTTCATTACCGGGTTGCTGTTATCCTGCATATTGCTCATCCCGTAAAGTGATATGAGAAGACTTGTAATAACCGCAAGAATGGTAAAGAGGCTTATATGACTTCCATAAAATGGTATTGAAAAAGGCAAATTATAAATTGAATCGTAAGAGGATAAATCTTTGGCCCACCAAAAACTTTGTCCTCGTAATGTGATATTAGAATTAAAGAAATTATAGAGGGCAAAAAAGATGGGTATCTGCAATAGTGCAGGTATACAGCCTCCTAACGGATTAACACCTGCACTGCGAAAAAGCTTCATTTGCTCCATGCCAAATGCCTGTTTATCATCGCCATATTTAGCCTTCATGGCATCAATCTCGGGCTTAAGAAGCTTCATTTTTGCACCACTCAGGTAACTTTGATAAGTAAGAGGGGAGATCAGCAACCTAATGATGATGGTAAGCAGTGCAATAATAAGTCCGAAACTGGCTATTTTGCTGCTCAAAAAATCAAAAACAGGCATAACAAACCCCCTGTTTATATATTTTACAAAAGCGAAAATACCACTTCCCAATGGCACCATGTTATACATTTGATTGCCATAAGATTTAAGGATTTTATAATCACCGGGACCGTAAAAAAGTTGTAAAGGAAGTGTTGCATCCTGCCCTGCCGGCACGTTCAGCCTCAGGTTTGCAGTTAGTTTTGCAATTATATGCAGGTTGGTGTCTGCAGGAACTTCCCATTTTAAGTCTGCATTTGTAAATTTATCTTTGGCAACGATCGAACTTGCAAAAAATTGCTGTTTTAAAGCAACCCATTCAACGGGCTTGTCCAGTTTTTTATCATCACTTTTACCAGGAGCCAGGTGTTCAAAGTCATAATTTTCGTTTTCAACATATGCCACATGCGATTGCTGGGTTTCCCATTCAATATCCTTTTCCAGTTTGTTTGCCTTTGTTTGCCAGGTGAGGTTGAGCGTATTTTGCGTGATTAATTTATTGGCGCCACCAAGTTTTATATTAAATGCAATCATGTAATCATCTGGCTGCAAAATATATTGATGCTCTATTGTTTGTCCATCTTTTGTTTGAAGAGTAAAGCTGATCATTTGTTTACCATCGCCTGTTGTTTGGGGCACTGATGGAGTGAACAGTAAGTCTGAAGTTTGAGCAGTTTGGTTATTTCCGGTATTTATTGTATAAGAGATATTGCTAAAATTACCATCCTGAATTATCAATGGCTTTTTATCAAAGGTTTTAAAATTTTTAAGTTCAACACTTTGTGGCTGGCCTCCTTTATTGGTAAATGTAATTTTAAGAACTTTATTTTCAAGGGTAAAAAATTGTTCTTTACCACTTGTATCCTGTTTTATAGCTGAAGAAGAATCCCGCTGTAATGAAGAATTACCGGTTACGGTTGTCTTTGTTCCACTATCAGTTTTTGGATGTAGCCTGGCGATTGAATCCTGTAGATGTTGTTGTTGCTTTTCCAAAGCTAATTTGCCCTGGCTGGTATAATAAAAGTATCCGATAAATAAAAGGGCCAATAATACAAAACCTATAACCGTATTTCTATCCATTCCCATATTTAAAAATTAGGTGGCAAATGTACGCAAAGTTTATAGCTTCTGTCAAAACAGAAAGCAATGAGTACGCTACAAAATGTCGTTCAGTATTGCCAATCTTTTATAATATTAAATTTTCATAGTCCTGCCCCTGAAGGTTTGCAACCCTTCCATCAAAACTGGAACCGGGTTAGCTTAAAAGAAAAAGCCCCCGGTCAGGAGGGCATTGAAAAAAAATAATATTATTTTTTTGCCGGTGCCGCAGCAGCTTTGGCGTCAGGAGCGGCTTTTGTATCAACAGCTGTTGCTACTTTTGCCACTGTAGCCTCGTCCTGTTTCAGCTGGCGTGTCATGGCAACTGATGCAATGGGGATGCGGGGAGAATTCAGAATCTCCATATTAGCAGCTTTAACGTCCTGCACACGTACATTCTCATTCAATTTGAGATCAGTAAGATCAACTTCAATGTTCTCCAATAAATGCTCCGGAATGGTTTTTACTTTTAAAGCCTTCATTTTTAGAGCTAATTTTCCGCCTTCCTTTACGCCGGCGGGTACGCCTGTAAATTTAAGGGGAATGGTAACGGTTATTTTCTTATCTCCTACAAGTTCCAGGAAATCAACATGAATAAGCCGGTCGCTCACCTTGTCAAACTGTAAGTCTTTCATCACACATTTATAAGATGTACCGTCAACTGTAATTTCTGCAAGCATAAAATCAGGTGTATAAACAATGCTTTTAAAAGCGGTTGCCGGAGCAGAAAAATTAATCTCTTTTGCACCTCCGTAAATTACACCTGGCACTTTTTCCTCAGAGCGAAGCTGGCGGGTGGCTGCTTTGCCAAATTCGGTCCTGATTTGTCCTT
>JBDTZL010000125.1:0-4882 GCA_040005125.1 Ginsengibacter sp. | reverse complement strand
TTGTTTTGCGGGTGCAAAGATGGAAATAATTTTTCGATTGTACCAAATCTTTTTTAAATATTTTTTATAAACAGGAATACAAATGTCTGAAACACCAGTAAAATCAATACTTTCAGAAGATAAAAAATTAATTTATATCATTACTTTCATCATAAGCCACTTTATATTGAATTTATTCCCCGCATTGTTTAAGAAATAATATTAATCCTTCCAGGGCGTCTATGCAATATATTTTTGTTACCGTTATATAAACTTTACCGTTTCTCCGTTAAGTATTTCCAGTATTCTTTTAGTGTATTTAGTGTGATATGGGCCTTAAGAATATATAGATAAAAGGACAATAGAGCCCATGCATAATCGGTGGAGATAAAAGTATAATTAACGTAGATGTTAATTTTGCCTATAATATTATTTGCTACCGCATATTAACGGCTTATTTGCATTTTTCTTCAGATTTTCTTCGGAACCCCCTTCTAAGTTTGGCTTTAAATTAAAATATAAAATCATGACATTCAAACAATCCATAGCTGCAATAATGTTAAGCGCAGCTACCTTAGCCGGAGGCATCTGGTATGGTAAATACAATCAACACGATCAAATGCGCTCCAATTCAAATGCACCTGCTTCCCTTTTTTCTAACGCAAAGTATACAGAAAACCCGGTGGGCACACCAATGGTAGATTTTGAGAAAGCTGCTACCAAGGCTGCGCCTGCAGTGGTACATATTAAAATACTTATAAAGGCCAAACAAATAGCAGACAGCCCGGATATGAATGATAACCCATTTAAAGATTTTTTTGGCCCGGGCTTTGGCGACAACGGCAATCGGGGTATCATACCCGAACAAAGAGCGTCAGGCTCAGGGGTATTAATAAGCGCCGATGGTTACATAGTAACCAATAACCACGTTGTTGACCATGCTAAAGAATTACTCGTAACACTTAATAACAAAGAAGATTATAAAGCCAAAGTGGTTGGCACGGATCCCGGTTCAGATTTAGCGGTTATAAAAATCGAGGCACATAACCTGCCCTACTTGACCTTTGCCAATTCAGATAATGTTCATTTAGGGCAATGGGTATTAGCCATTGGTTATCCGTTGGATCTTGAAACAACGGTAACATCCGGAATAATAAGCGCTAAATCAAGAAGTATTGGCATCAACGGCCGCAACAGTAATGCACCTGTTGAATCGTTCTTACAAACAGATGCTGCGGTTAATCCGGGTAACAGTGGGGGTGCATTGGTAAATACTGATGGGGATGTCATTGGGATAAACAGCGCTATTGCGTCTCCAACGGGTTCTTATGCCGGCTATTCTTATGCTATTCCTTCTAATCTCGTGCAGAAAGTAGCCAGTGACATCGTGAAATATGGCAGCAATAAAAGGGCTTATCTGGGTGTAATGTTCCCTAATGACCAGTTGAGTGAAGAAGAACGCGGGAAGAATAATATTAAAGAGGGCGCAGGTGTTTTTGTATTGGATGTTGCTAAAGGTAGTGCTGCTGATGAAGCAGGGATTCAAAAAGGTGATTTCATTACAAAAGTAAATGGTTCAGTAATAAATACCGGTACTGAAATGGTGGAGAAAATTTCAGCGCTCAGGCCTGGAGATAAAATAAATATTACGTACCAGCACAATGGCGAAGAGAAGAACGCGACTGCAACAGTAAAAGGAACAACGGGTACATACGCCAGTATTAAAGAACAGGTGATCGAACAATTAGGAGCCTCTTTCCAGGCGCTTGATAAAACACAGTCTGCCCAGTTAAATATTGAATCGGGTGTGGTTGTTAAAAGTCTCAGCCAGGGTATATTATCCAATCAAACAAAGATCAGGGATGGCTTTATTATCATTAAGGTAAATAATACTAAAGTTGCATCGGTTGATGAATTAAAAGAGGCTTTGAAAAATGCCGGGAACAGCGCAATAATAAGCGGCATATATCCGGACAATCCCGGAACACTGTATCAATATGCGTTGAATGATTTAAATGGGGCTGAATAAATTAAGATTTTCATAGGGTGTTTTTGGTTTTTTATAAGTTCCCGTCTTTAGGCGGGAATTTTTTTTATGAACTACTCTCTATTATTTTCGCTATATTTTGTCAAATGAAAATATTAATTATTGAAGACGAAAAGCCGTTAAGGGAGTCCATACAAAAATACCTGGAATACCATGGATATGTATGTGAAACTGCCGCCGACTTTCCTTCAGGAAAAGAGAAAGCCTTACAGTTTATATATGATTGTATAGTGGTGGACATTGGGTTACCTTATGGAAGCGGCCTTGACATTGTAACGGAATTAAAATACATGGAATCGAAAGCAGGTATCATCATTATTTCTGCAAAAAATGCTTTGGAAGACAAATTAAAAGGGCTTGAGTCAGGATCGGATGATTATCTCACGAAACCGTTTCATTTATCCGAATTAAATGCACGCATTAATGCCATCCTCAGGCGTAGAAATTTTGGTGGCAGTAAGGTTATCCGGTTTAATGAAATAAAATTGGATCCCGAAGCGCAAAGGCTTACTGTAAACGAAAAGGTAGTTGACCTCACCGGAAAAGAATATCATTTGCTTGAATATTTTATTGCAAATAAAGGGAGGGTGCTCACGAAGACAGCCATAGCTGAACATATTTGGGGCGATGAATATGTACACGCAAGCGACTACGATTTTATTTATACGCATATCAAGAACTTACGGAAGAAATTACTGGATGCCGGTAGCGGGGATTATATTAAAACTGTTTACGGCTCCGGCTACAGGCTTACGGATAATTGATATTATATATTTATTGTCAAACAAGGACATGATATGAGGCTATTAACAAAAGCAACTTTATATTTTTTAACTGCTATGATAACTTTACTGGCAGTAGCAGGTTTTTATTTATTTGATCAATTTAGTAAAGAACTCAATGACAGGAGCGATAAGGAACTGATAGCTGATGAAGCAGGATGGATTCAATACCTGGAAACAGGTACTGAAAATGGGACAACTTTTATTTTAAGAAGCAGGGAGCTTTCAATTTATCCTACCGATGCCCCTGTAAATCCGTACCCGCTTATCACTGATGCGGGTGATTACACGAAACAATTGAACGATAAAATTCCTTACCGGCAGTTATCACAAGTGGTTTCTGTTAATGGCATCGCGTACCAGGTAACTATAAAAAAATCACAAGAGCAAAAGGCAGCTTTGGTCACAAACTTTACCAGGATCATATTATTTGTTTTTGTGGGATTGTTTTTGGCGACCATCATTTTTAACTGGGCAATAAGCCGGCGTTTATGGGCGCCATTTAAACGTTCGATGCAAAAAATAAGAGCTGCTGAATTGCAGAAGATGGCGGCAATACATTTTGAGACAACCAACACCAAAGAGTTTAATGAACTGAATGCCTCTTTAAATTATATGACGGGTAAAATTTATAATGACTATGTAAATATGAAAGAATTTACAGAGGATGCGGCTCATGAAATGCAGACTCCTATTGCAGTGGTGCAAAGCAAACTGGAATTGCTTTTACAGGATAGTAATTTAAATGAAGAGCAGGCGGGCTCTGTTCTTCAGGCAACCAATGCTTTAACCAGGCTAAGTAAATTAAACCAGGGTTTATTGTTGCTGGCGAAAATTGAGAATAACCAATATAAAACAAATGATCAGATTAGCCTTGCTGAAATAAGCAAAAAATATTTATCTCTTTTTAGCGAATTTATAAAAGACAAGCAATTAATAATAGAGACCCGGTTTGAAGAAGATTGTATTGCACAATTGCATCCATTGCTGGCCGACTCATTAATTACTAACCTGCTTGGTAATGCGGTTAAGTATAATTATACCGGCGGAAGTATACGGATAATAACCACTAAAAATAGTTATCATATTAGCAATACCAGTTTGCTTGCACCTATACCACCTGTAAAATTGTTTAAACGCTTTAATACGTCAAAAGACAGCGAAGAGACATCAAACGGCCTGGGGCTTGCAATAGTTAAAAAAATTGCTGATACGAATAACCTTGGTATTAGCTACTATGCGGAAAACGGGGTTAATAATTTTGATATAAGAAAAATTTAAGTATTGCGAAGTGTGTAAGATTTGTTTTTTCTGCGAATTGGTGAAAATTAAATCTTAACTATCACAAAGGCTTTGGTCCTGAATCAATTTAATTTCTACCAACCCACATAATCTGGAGGTTTAATACCTTTTAAACGCAGGTAAACTATGATCTGCCCGATGTGATGGGTTTGATGATCGTGCAGTAAAATCAATATTTGTCTTCTTGACATTGGGCCGGCAAAAAAGGGCACTATTTCATCAAGTTGCTTATTGGAAAGGTTATGATGAGCTGATGTTCCCATTTCATACGCATCACTTAATATTTTTATAACAGAAACTTTGTCCTTTACAACTGAATCATCAATAGTTTTTTTCATCGGAACAAAAAGATAAGAAGAAGTGAGCCATTCAATATTGTCTGCAATATGTAAAAGCTGTTGCTTAAAACTCATCTCTTCCGGAACTGGTTTAAAATCATAGAATTCTTCAGGCATTAATTCTGCCATTTTTAAGGCATATATTTTTGCATCGGCCCACTTTCTGTTAAGTTGAGCAAGCAGGCTGTCACTATTTCGTTGTGCAAATAAGTTAAAAGAAATCGCAGTTAGGGCTAATGCAAAAAATATTGCGGCCACTTTTGATAAGTTCATACATTCTTTTAGTTTAAGATGCAATTAATATTCCGATTTTTTAAACAAGAAATCTTCAACTCACAGGCATTTCGTTGTAAGTCATGCCAGCCAATTCTCTTCCGGCTTTCTTTTTATTTACGCCTCCCCATTGTTTAAAGAAGAATGCAACTTCCTGTTCC
>JBDTZL010000214.1:0-16698 GCA_040005125.1 Ginsengibacter sp. | reverse complement strand
GAACGGAGAAATATAGAATGGAAGTTTACCAGACAGCACGCGGATAAAAAATTATTCAAACACTATGTTTCATAATTAAGTTGTCAGAACACTAGGTGCAAAATCATCATAGAGTGTTGAATTAAGGTTTTTCAAGTCGTTCAAATACTTATCAAAGACGGAAATATATTTTTCGTAATCCTCAACCTTAATTTGAGAATAATTTTTGTAGGAATTATCAATGTGCTTTTTTAGAGCCTTAAGTTTTAATAGTATTTCTTTTTCTTTTTCTATCATGAAGTTGATTTTGACGTTTGCATTACCGAGCAGGTATTTTTGCAGATGGGATACTGTTGAACCTCTTGCCCAGAACTGTTGCACAATTTTGTTTTAAGATTTGAAGGTAAGATTTTCTGCCTGGGTTTGCTCGTTGAGCCAGCTCTAGCGCTGATTGTATACCGACAGCCCGATGATGTCAATGTCTAGGCCCGTATTGGCGCAAGTATGCGGCCTGGCTTTGCGCAGAGCGTACTTGTGCCAGTGAATATTAACTGTAACTTAATTCAACCAATCCTTTCACTCCACAGAAATCACATGCACTACTATATTTCCAATCTTCCGGTTTATTTACAAAACCGGCAATTACAGGATTTTGATGTATGTATTCCAATGTTTTATCAAACATTTCCTGATCTTTAACTTCTATTGGTTCATCATGTTGTTGCCAAAATTGCCAATCTGTATTATTACTATTTTTCTTTCCTGCTCTTTCCATTCCCGATAAAACGGGAAAGGCTATCCTAACCATCCATTCCTTTCTGCTCTCCTGCTGATTTTATTTAATTGAGGTTTTAAGCGTGGCTGATGTATGTTTTTTCATATCCCTTACTATATTCTTGGCTTTTAGCCGGTTTTACTTTTGGCAAAACATCATTACCCGCAGCACCTCTTATCAAGACGTCGAACATCAGGCTCGCCTGGGCAAATTGCTTACTTAAAATCTGCAATTGTAATTACTTTAATTTCAGTAATGGCCTTTAATCGAACGTCGTTTGTTAAAATATAATCAGCGTTACGTACGATTGCTGTCGCAACTTGCAAGGCGTCTGGAGTTCTACTATTATATTTCGCCCTTATTTCAGCGGCTCTGATAGCAATTGTGGCGGTAATATCAAAAATATCAATTCCCTCAGCGTTTCTTAGAATTGTTTTATACTGTTCAACAATTTTAGTTTCGCCGTCCCTCAACGGTTTTACCAAAACTTCAAGAAGAGTTATAGAAGATGTAAGAAATTTGAAATAGCCTTCATCATTAAGTCTGAATAAATTTTCAAGCTTTTCCTGATACTCAGAATTGCCCTCGATAAAATAAATCAAAGGTGCTGTGTCCAAAAAAACAATGCTGTTTTTTAAGTCCTCTATTACCATTGTCTTTCCTGGTCAATGTATTCATCAATATTAGTGTGTTTCCAAACTTTTGACCCAATCCCTGAAATTTGAGAAAGCCTCGTGGGAGTGCCTGGTGACTCATTTTTTCTGATTAGAGCAACAATCCTCTCCAGGAGAGTGAATTGTTCTTCTTTGTCAAGCTTTTTTATTTTGGAAAGAATATCATGTATTTTTAAAGTTGCAGACATAGTATAAAATTAAGCATTTTTCCCGCATTTTAGTGTTTTGACCAACCCTCGGCCATCCTAAGAATGTTTAAATAAAAAGTCCCCGCATTGGCGCAAGTATGCGGTATAGCTTTGCGCGGAGCGTACTTGTGCCAGTGAATACTAACTGTAACTCAATTCAGCCAATTCGTTCATCCTACAGAAATCACCTGCATTACTATACTTCCAATCTTCCGGTTTAGGCGGTTTTACATCAACGGAGATAGCGTACTATCTTTTAGCTCAGGATTTACTATTGGCAAAACATCATCACCCGCAGGGTCACTTATCAAGCGGTCGAACCTTAGCGTTGAAAACGATATTAATCCACGCGAGTTAGTAAGTAATGTAAAATATAGATTACTAAAAAGAAATATTAAATTTACAGTATGGCACTCATTGTAACTCCAAAAAACAAAAAAGAAGAAAAAGTTTTAAAAGCTTTTCTCAATAGCCTGGAAATCGGTTTTCACTCAGAAGCCGACGAAGATGCTGCTTTGTATAATGCCATGCTAAAGGGCCGCAAAACAGCTTTGCTTAATAAAACGGAAAAAGCAGTTTTTTTGAAACGCTTAAAGCAGGCCAGGTGATTGTTGAAGTAAGAAAATCATTTGAAAAAGACGCTGAAAAATTATCGGTATCAGTTCAGATTTCACTGCGAAAAACTATTGAAACTATTATTACTGCAAAGAAACTATCAGAATTGCCTTCCTGTAAAAAATTAACAGGCTTTTAAACTGCTTACCGATTAAGAATAGGAAGCTATCGCATTGGTTTCTTTTTTGAAAATGGAATAGTTGAATTGGTTAGAATTTTGAATCGCAAAGATATTTACAAATATTTCCCCTAAAGTTTAGATGAATGCGGGATTGATAAACCATAGCCGGAGTGTACTAAACTGCAATCAAGGGCTTACCACATCCTTACTGCCATGATCAACAGTGAGAATTTTAAGAGCCCTTCACTTTCGATTGAAACGGTAACTGGTATTATTACCGAATTTTTTGATGCGCTTTAATAAGGTTGCATGCTCCCCCTTCAGGGAGTTTTAAATCTGATGGCGATAGCGTATTGGCTTTTAACTCCGGGTTTGCGATCAGCAAAACATCACACCCGCAGCGCTTCTTGTTAAGCCATCGAACAGCATCGAAAACGGTATTAATCCAGGCTAGCTGGTAAGTAATGTAAATCGCGTTAGGAATGCAGTAAGTTATCTTCACTTGTTATACTCAATCAATCAAAATGCGACATTGTTATATTTCGCCAAATGAAATAACTTTGCGCCATGAAAGAAATTTCTTCATACATCTCTATCAATCCCGAAATACGTTTCGGTAAACCCTGCATTAAAGAAACAACGATCGCTGTGTTGGACATTTTACAATGGCTGGCTTCGGGCATGACACATGAAGAAATACTCACTGATTATCCTTCACTTGCCAATGAACATATCCTGGCTGCCCTTGCTTTTGCTGCCAACAGGGAATCTATCATTAAAATAATAGCTGCTTAATATGAAACTGCTGTTAGATGCCAATGTATCCTGGCGTTTAGCAACCAGGCTGAAGTCACATTTTGACGAATGTTTTCATGTGGATTATATAGGTTTAAATGCTCCGGCAAAAGACACTGAGATATGGAATTATGCCTCGGTCAACAATCTTATTATTTGTTACCAATGATGAAGATTTTTTAGATTTTGCAAACATAAAAGGCTTTCCTCCTAAAGTTATCCTTTTAAAAACGGGTAGTCAAAGTAACAGCTATATTGAAGCGTTGCTGATAAAACATAAAATCAATATACAAGCTTTGCATCAATCTGATGACTACGGTATTTTAGAGCTGTTTTAAATTCACTTCATTAGCCCTGAAACAAATTTCATGCCTTCGTTAGTGTCTTTGGCCTTAAACTTCAATCAAGGGTTCGCCAAATTATTACGGCCATCACCGACAATGAGAATTTTAAAACTCCGCCACCTTCCCCATATTCAATTTTCTTTAACTTTTGCTCAATCACTTTATAACGGCAACGCCGTAGTTTGCAATTTATTTCTTTCGTAAGGACAACCTGTTGCAGGTAAAGTGCATTTACCTAAATAATGATCCTTAAAATTATGAACCAACGCTTTTTGCTTTTTATTTTTTTGCTTGGGGGCTATGTTGCAAATTCCCAGTCATTCAAAGTATATGGTATTATAACAAATACCAGGCTGGAACCACTTGCCTTTGCAAGCGTGCAGGTAAAAGACCGTACAGAGGGTATCGTTACGAAAGAAAACGGAAGCTATGAGCTATTGCTGGATGACGGAGTATACGACCTCGTGATAAGTATGGTGGGCTATAAAAGCCAGGTAATACAGGTGGTGATCAACAAGGCAGATCATTTGCAGAATGTAATACTGGAAACCAGTGATTCAAAGAGCCTGGATGAAGTGATCATAAAAGGGAAAAAGGACCGTTCCGAGGAGGTGATCCGCCAGGTGATCCGTAACCGGGAAAGCATCCAGGCAGCAGCTGGATCGTGGTCGGCCACGGTGTATATAAAAGCGGTGCAGGATGATTCTTCTGCGGCAGCCCGGAAAAAGAAAAAGCCATTGCGGGATACAGCAAAAAATGCAAATGCAGATTTGTTGCGAATGGCAATGGCTGAAATTTCTTTGCGGTATGAGCATTCAATTGACGGGAGAACAAAAGAAGAGCGCACCGGAGTTACCAAAAAAGGCAAAGCAGAAAATTTGTTTTTCCTGTCTTCGACTGAAGGTAATTTCGATTTTTACAATAACCTTATCGCGGTACCGTCTATTTCTGTTACCCCATTTCTTTCGCCAGTGAGCTATAGCGGTTTGATTGCGTACCGGTATAAAATGCTCAAAACAGAGCAACAGGGTACCCATAAAATTTATACCATCAGTGTAAAGCCAGGTAAGCTCAGTAATGCCACCGTGGAAGGCGAGATCACTATTACGGATAGCGGCTGGGCCATACTTCATACCAGGTTTAGTTTTCCAAAATATCATTTGGCTTCATACGATTTTTTTGAGGTGGAGCAGCAGTACGATGTTATCAATCGCAAGGCATGGATGATCACCCGCCAGCAATTCACTTATTACTCAAAAACGAATAAATCAAAAGTTTCAGGAACTACGATCGTTACTTATCGCGATTTTGAATTGAATAAAACATTTGAAAAAAAGTATTTCGGCCCCGAGATCAGCAGAGTATCGGACAGCGCCTATAAAAGAGACAGCAGTTTCTGGCAGCAGGTGCGCACGGAGCCTTTGACCAAACAGGAAGTGCGGTTCATTCATTACAAGGATAGTATTTACAATGCCACGCATACGAAGGCTTACCTGGATTCCATCGATTACCGGGCCAATAAAGTAACCTGGAAAAAAATACTTTTCTTCGGGCAGCCAATGTATAACAGGGAAAAAGAAAGGCTCTGGACGTTCAATCCATTATACACGTATTACCAGCCCCTGCAATTTGGAGGTACGCGCATTAATCCTTCCGTGTCGTTTAGCAAGACCTATCCATCCAGAAAAAATATCTTCCTGTATGCGAACCTCAGTTACGGGTTGCGCAACAAAGATCTCAATGGAAATATCCGGTTCTCAAAAATGTATAATCCTTTTAATCATGGATTTTATGGGATAGAGCTTCACCGCGATTTTCAGTATATCTTTCCCGGCGATGCATGGATCAATCTTTTAAAAAGAAGTAATTTATACCTTGATAATTCGCTGGACCTGCGGCATGGCTTGGAAATAACCAACGGGCTTTTTGTAACCACCACTATAAGCTTTGCTTTGCGGCGCTCCATAGCAGGATACAAACAGGCATTGATCGATACCTTGTTCAACAGTATTGCCGGTGATAACGAGGCAGTTAATTTTCATCCATATAATGCTACCTATGGCAACATTGAAGTGAGTTATACGCCTCATCAGAAATATATCCGTGAGCCGAAAGAAAAAATAATATTAGGATCCGCATGGCCCACATTTTATACGGTATGGAAAAAGGGAATTCCGGGATTCATGAACAGCCAGGTAAATTTTGATTATCTCGAAATGGGTATGCGGCAAAGTATAAAGTTAGGATTGCTGGGAGTATCATCTTATACAATTCTTACGGGCAGTTTTTTAAATACAAAAGATTTGCGGCTGGTAGATTATAAATTTGAACGGCGTGGCGATCCCATTTTCTTTTTGAATCCTGCCGCTGCTTTCCAATCATTGGATTCTACATTCCCTGTTTTTAAGCGCTTTTATGAAGGCCACTATTTGCATGAGTTCAATGGAGCCATTCTGAATAAAATCCCACTATTCAAAAAACTGCAATTACGCGAGATAGCGGGAGCCGGTTTCCTGGTGGCACCTGAAAGGAATCTCAGGTATGCAGAAATATTCACCGGCATTGAAAGGGTGTTCAAGGCGCCGTTCAATCTTCCCACAAAATTCAAGCTTGGCGTTTACGGGGTGAGCGCTGTTGCCAACCGCTTCTCCAATCCTATACAATTTAAAATCGGCATTACTACCTGGGACAGGGCAAAAGGAAAATGGTTTTAGAAGTTGTTGCAGCAAGTAAAATAAGAGTTTCATATGCTTCCATGCTCAAGTATAGCCTGCACTATGGCGTAATTAATACCAGGCTTTATAATACCATTTTACGAAAAATTTCAGAGGGATTATATATTTAATAATAACAGGACAAAATCAAAGCCTTTTTTCAGAAGCCGGGAAGGAGGTTGTATATTTAATAGTTAGCTGTCATGGCAACCTTCATCACCTCGGCAACAATTTAATGAAAGTGAAATTGAAAAAAATAGTCAGGAGAATTTTAAAAATATATTGTTAGCATTGTTAGCCGCTATCCTGGCAATTACAACTATTATTTTGTTCCCTCAGCGATTATTTGCTAACAAAATGCACTATAAAGAATTCACCGTTTATTCAAAAGATAATATAGATGATAATATTAAAATTGTTTTGGACGATGCTATGAACCTTGTTCGGAAATCGGAACTGTATGATTCAAAATATAAATATAACATCATACTTTGTAATAATTCATTCTATAATAAAATTGATGATAAATTATTGGGGACCGAGCCCACTGCAAGAGCGACACTCAATAATGTAATTATTAAAGTTAGAATTGACCCCGGCACTAATTTGGTTTTCCCTACTTTTCATAAAGCATGTGAGGTTAACCTGGCGGAATTAATTGCTCATGAAATGATCCATTGCCTGCAGGCTAACAAGTAAAGAATAATAAAATTTAATCCATTTAAACATCCGGAGCTTTGGAAATTAGAAGGCTATCCCGAATACGTCTCAAGACAGACAGAGCTTTCAGGAAAAGATTACAGCCTGACCAGTGAAATAGATAGGTACTTTAATCTCGGGAGAAAAGCAACCGGGATATGGATTTTAGCTGAGAAAGGTGGGTGTGAAGTTCCTGATTATTATTATAAAGGCAGGTTGATGATAGAGTATCTAATGTACATCAGGCATTTGTCTTAGGACAAAATACTTAAAGACACGGTTTCAGAAAGTACTGTTTACCAGGAGATGATAAAATGGAAAGACAGTACTAAAGAGATTAGGAATTAGTGGCGTGAATAAACCCGCCCCCGGCTGCCCTTGGAATTTATTTGCTTTTTATTTTTTGAGTTTTGAAATTTTCTTATTTCTTATTGTATGAAAACCTGTCCGTTGCTAATCGGGTTGCCCAATTATCCGCTTCTAAACTGCAATCAAAACCTTACCAGAACCTTACTGTAATGACCGGCAATGAAAATTTTAATACACCTTCACCTTCGATTAAAACAGTAACCGGTATTGTCACTGAATTTTTTGATGCGCTTTAATAAAATATCAAATAATCCCGGGGAGGTTGCATACTCCTGCGTCTGAGGCAAGGCCAGGGTTTTACATCAATAGGCGGGTTATGTATTATGTGTTATTTAAATCCAATGGAAATAAGGTAGTAGCTTTTAGCCCGCGATTTACTATCGGTAAAACATTATCACCCATGGCGGCTCTCATCAAGCCAGCGAACCTTAACATCGAAAATGATATTAATACAGGCGGGTTGGCAAGTAATGTAAACCGGGTAAAAGATGCAGCAAGTTATTTTCACCAGTTTGCTACTGATGGTATGCCTGACACGCAAAACCGGTCGCATAATTGCAGGCCTGCAATTATGTACAAAATACAACTGCGAGGGTTACTGTTCGCGAAGTTAAAGGACAGGTTGATAAATAGCGACACAGTAAATGGCAGGAGACTTATTTGCTGATTTTTTCGATCTCTACCGCATCATCGGTAATCGTCCCCGTAATGGTCACTTTCTCACCTATAAAGTCAGCAACTTTTTTAGGATCATTGATTGTATAAACTTTGTCTCCAACTACAAAGACAGGAGCAAAACCTTCCTTTATGCATTTCTTAGCACAATCAGCATGCCCGGGATTGTTCCCTTTTGCACCGCAATGAGAGTCACTGATGTACCCGGTCCATTTACCTTTATCGCCGGCAAAAGCGGTAACGAAGAAAAACATTCCCAGCAACAATAAATACTTTTTCATACAAACAAGTTTAATGTTAAATAAATTGTCAGATCTAAGTTCTAAGTTACGAATTATTTCAGACTACCAAACCGGCCTGCTACACTTGCGCCTGGCTATGTACGGTTTATTCTGTTTAAACTATCCTTCTCCCTGCGATACGGGTTTAATGGCTTTTTGTGATGACGGTGCGCCGGTTACTTTAAGCTTGCGTTTATATATTTTTGCACCGCTGGTTACATAAAGTGTATCTAAGTTTTCCGGGTCAAACCATAATGACGCTACAGATCCACCGGGCAGAGATAAAATTGCTCTTACTCTGCCATTTTGGTCACAAATCTGTACACCAATCTCCGTTGCGACATACAGGTTGCCATTCGTGTCAAATGCGAAACTATGTATCTCACTTGTATCATCATTTCCAGGATTATGGAGCCAATACAATCTTTGTTTTTCTGTCAATTTTCCACCTGGTTGAATGATGTAATCATATAACCAATGTGAGTGCTTACCACTTACTACCAATTGCGTTTTGTCGGGAGAAACAGCAAGCGCATCACCAAGGCTTGCGTCATTATCCATAACAACTGTTTTCCCCTTTACCTTGTATGAAATTGTGCCTTCCTGTAAAATATATTGATTGCCTTCAGGAAGTAAAGCTGTATTATTATTTACAGCAGGGAGCTTATCGGAAAGTGTTTTTGGGACAACCTGTTGCCAAAGTTCATTCGTGTCAAGAATAGCTTTGAGCATGTCATTAGCCGACCAACCGCTCTTCACAGGCACCGGCCACCCTTTCCAAAGCCATCGCATGCCATCGGCGAAAATAGCGGTGGCCGGGCGTATATCATGCCCGCCTTCCTGCCACATATGGGTTACCTCGTATCCTGCAAAATTCAAAGCCGCTTCCATATCGATATTGGCTTTATACCAATTGCCAAATAAAGGGTTCCATGTATCATTATTATTATCCTGCAAATAAATACGAATAGCCTTTGGTTCTGTTTTTCGTATTAGCACAGGATATTGATCACCTCCCCGCATGCCAATATAAGTGCCGATTGCACTGAATACCCTGCTGAATAAATCCGGGCGTTGCCACGCAGCAGTAAACGCACAAATTGCCCCGCTGCTGGCACCGGCAATAGCGTGGTCATTAGCATCATGGGATATATTGATGGGGTTGCCGCCGGATGTTTTTTGTTTCATTACATCCGGTAAAATCTCCTCTTCTACAAAACGTGCAAAGCGGTCGTTCATATTATCAAACTCATTCGTTCTGTTATAGCGTATAACCGTACTGTCATTTTTCATAATTGACCCTGACTGTATAAATACTCCGATTGTTACCGGCATTTCTTTTGTCGCTATTAAATAATCAAACACAGTGGGCGCGTTAAACATTACGGCATCCATACAAACAAATAAACAGGCAGGCTTTCCAGGGTTATACTCTTTTGGAATGTATACCCAATAAGAACGGCTGGTTCCCGGATAGAGCTTTGAATGCTTAAATGAAAACTGCAACACCTCACCTTTGGAAATATCGGAAGAAGCTTTCGAAGCAGGATCATATGGATAGCTCTTGTTTGAAACATCCTGTGCAAAAGAAATTTTATGATAGCCAACTATTAAAAAGAATATCAGAAAAAAATTTATACGCATGTCCAAAAATTTTGCAAATAAATATAATCAATTCTAAATTGCAATCATGAACTTCGGGGTTGTTTACTGCCATGACTTTTCTGATGCGATCAACCTTCGTAAGGAGAGGAGCGATTTAGAAGTTGCCGGGGTCTCGCCAGGCGATCCATTGGAATGAAAGGCTGAAGAAAATTAAATGCAGAATAATTTATAAATTGGTACATATTACGATTGCGCTTTTCATAATGAAGAACTACTTATTTATAATAATTCTTTTTTGCTTACCCTTTGTTGTGTTAAGCCAGAAGCAAGCTTATTTAATTACTATTGATGAGCTTAATAATAGAATTGATAAGGGAACGGATACGACTTATATAATAAACTTTTGGGCAACCTGGTGTGCTCCATGTATAAAAGAATTATCCCATTTTGAAAAGTTAGGTCAACAGCTTAAAACAGAAAAATTGAAAGTGTTGTTAATAAGTGTTGATTTTAAATCGCAATTAGTTTCTTCAGTCATACCGTTCATAAAAAGAAAAAAATTAAAGAGCGAAGTATTTCTTCTTGATGAAGAGAATCAACAGGAATTTATTGAGAGAATTGATACAAGCTGGTCCGGTTCTATACCCGCTACACTCTTTGTTAAAAACAACAGGCGTAAATTTATTGAAAAAGATCTAACGTATGATGAATTGGCGGAAGAATATAAATCCTTTAATTAAGCTTTATGAAAAAGTACATTACAATTTGCTTTACTTTCTTTTGTTTTTTTACAAAAGCACAGGTAATAACAATTGCTCCCGGTAAAATTGCCCCGGATATAAAATTGTTAAATATTGATGATAAATTGGTTTCATTCAATGACTATCCATCAGCAAAAGGTTTTATTGTAGTTTTCACTTGCAACACTTGTCCATATTCAAAAGCATATGAACAAAGAATAATAGAATTAAATAACAAATATGCTGCTCTTGGATTCCCGGTCATTGCGATCAATCCTAATGATCCGGAAGCTTCTCCGGGTGATAACTTCGCAAAAATGAAGCAGCGTGCAAAATCATCTAAATATAATTTTCCATATTTGTATGATAAAGGGCAGGCTGTTACAACTCTGTATGGCGCTAAAAATACTCCGCATGTTTTTATTGTTAGTAAAACTGCACAGGGGAATATAATTGAATATACCGGTGCAATCGATAACGATACACCCAATACCAATCCCGGTAAAACCAGGTACGTTGAAGAAGCACTATCTGCATTGCTGAATAATAAGAAACCGGCAATTACAGTTACAAAAGCGATCGGGTGCCGGGTCAGCTGGAAAAAAGATAAACAGGGGTGAAAAACTGTTTTAAAAGGTCACCTCAAAAATATGAGGTTTTAATAAACCCGAAGCTCAGGGCTTAAATATACTATCCTGTATCGGTATGTTTAATTCAACTTTTTTAATTGTGATGGTCAGGATAGTTTGCTCTTTAATTTTACTTACAGATTTGAAAGGCATCTTTAGCCCCTGAACTGTTTGATAGTTGCTGTAAAACGTTTCCAGCATGCTATTGTCGAGTTCTGCATTTTTGGAAACCGCCTGTTTTTTAACCAATTCAAAATCGTTCATGTTAAAAAAATAAGTTTCCGTGTCAGCTTTGTTCCTGATGAACACCACCTTAAAACATGCTTTTCCATCAATAGTATCTTTGCCTTCTTTAATGGCCTGGCATCCTTTATTTTGATAGTTAATAAACGGGCTTTCTAATTCAACATCGGCTTCATTGGCCATTGCAAGTGCCGGTCTTCCTGTTAATATTATTTCTTTTGTTTCATTTTTGAACTCATCAATTTTCCATCCCTTTTTGCCATCAAATGCCTGGGCAAAATGTTTCCCGTTACCCCCTACAATATATTTGTAGAGATCAGGAGCTTTTGAATAAGATATAAATGGGAACTCCATGCCACCATAATTATATGTTCCGGAAATTACCATTGTTTTGATTGTTTTCCATCGGTCATTTCCTCCTGTAAATGCTATGTATCTTGTAATGATTTCATCAACGGTTTGTGCATTTGAAACCAGCGAAAAACAAAGAAGCAACAAAAAAAACGAAATCTTTTTAAATGACATGTATATAGTATTTTAAGTTTGCAAACTTAAGTAAATGAATGGTGTGGTACCAACGAAAGTGCAATAGCGGCAATGCGGTTGAGTACATAAAAAAATATTTTGGCTTTTTTACTCTTCCTTGCCACTATTATCTGGTTCCGCCCCGGCTGTCTACAACTTCCAAAACATGCGCGTATACTTCCTTTTGTGTTTTTAATATCAGCTATAAATATTTATGTACAGCACACTTTAAATTTGGATTAATAGCGGCAGAGTATTATTTTCGGATATTTAACGAAGAACTGGCAATAAATTTTCACCAAATGTGCAATTGCAAAGACCGATTCAAACTTTAAGTCTATTCAAAAAAAGTAGTAAATATGGCTGGTCCATTAATCGCGGTTGTTGGTGACGTAACCCCCGGGCGTACACTTGATCCACTGTTACAGGATTCTTTGAGGGCGAGAAAAGCCGCGGAGGAGCTTGGAGCCGAGCTTGCGCGACAGGGCGCACGGCTGCTCGTTTACGGCGGACCCTTCCTTGAAACGGACGTCGTTCGCGGTTTTGTTGCGGCTAAGCCGAAAGAAGACCACAGCATTCTAATGTGGTTCACAATAGGCAATGAGCCACCGCCTTTCCCGGAGGAAGCGACCAACCCGAAATTATTCGACCGGCGCAGTGAGCGGGGCGTCGATTGGGAGGTCGCATTTTACCGGTCGGTTGCACAGGCCAATGGCATCATCCTCATTGGCGGCGGTAACGCCACAAAGATTTCAGGGCAGGTTGCAATTGGTACCCGTATGCCTATACTGGCGCTGCCTGAATTTGGTGGAGGCGCGAACAAGGTATGGGAAACGCTTTCGGCGGGAGAAGACCTCCCGACCAGGGACGAAATTGACCTCATGGCAAGACGTTGGGCCGATGACTCGGCTGCGGCCTGTGTTAAAGCACTTTTGAACCAGCTTAACCGGCGCCAGTTGGCTGAAGGGACGCCGAAGCCTGCACTGTCAGTTCTTGCAGGTCTGCTGTTCCTGGTGGCACTTGCTATCGTGCCATGGATTTGGGGAAAGAACGAGCTTGCGGTATGGATGCTGTTTATTGTTCCACTTCTTGCCGGCGGTGCGGGTGCTGCAATCCGACCCCTGGCAGACCGGCAGCGCGGAACAAGCGTAGCACCATCAACGATGCTGGCAACAATTGTCCTGGGACTCGTGGCGGGAGGCATTGCCGGCGTGCTTTTTATAACCGCCCAGCTCACGGCAGATCCGAATCTCACTTCCGGCGATTTAATTGAACCGTATGCACGTCGATCAATCCCATTTGCGCTTGGCGTTGGCTTTATAGCGGGGCTCACTTCAGACACGGTGTTCGGCAAGCTGCTGGGCCTTGATGTCGTTCGCACCACCGGGGTTGGTACAGCTCCGCCACGTACGTAAGGTGCCACTGCGGCAATGTTATTAAGTTAACGGGGGCAATTTGAATATTGATCCTATAGGTATCGGATGTTGAGCATTGATTATTGAATGTTTTCTATTTGTCATTTTACAAATCCTTTTTCATTACAACAATGTTCCTTTCTCCTAAAGACAGCCTCTCCAGTTGATTCCAGCCAAGCCGTGTGTAAAGACGTTCTGCTGTGTCGGTATAGAGATACATTTCTTTTACTCCAAGTGTTTTTGAATAATCATTGATATAGGCACAAATTAATGCTCCAAAGCCCCGGTGCCTCATGCCTGGTATCGCGTAAACAAGCGCCAACCAATTTTCGTAAATTCTAAATCGTGGCTCTTTATCAAGAAGCCCGACATGATTATATAGTCCACCTGTCGCAATAGGAATACTGTCAAGCGTCATCAATACCTGGAATTGAAAATCGTTACCAGTAAATGATTGTAGTCTTTCAATTGTTTTGTCTTTAGGAATATTCCATTCACTCAAATACCGGTCGGCAATAAATTGTATGATTGTGTTGTCGCCAGGTTGAACTATTTGAAATTTTATGCCGGTCATTTTTCTATTACGGTGATCATTCTGCTTACTGCTAACAGGAATATTGTATGCGGTGATATAAAATACACCGTTAGGTTTAAGATAAAAATTTCCATTGCCGCTTGAAGTGTCTAAAGGCGATAAAACTTTTTGCTTTTCAATAAATAGTCCCTGTGGTGAATTGTCCGTTTTATACATTCCCCGTTCATTGCAAACACGAGGTTCCTGTTGTTTTTTTCAAGCCATAATTTCAAATTTTGTATGCTTTCTATATTCTCTAATCATCCTTGAAAAATTTTTATAAATAGCCCATGGCTCGTAACTTTTAAAATATTCGTCAAGTACGTATTTTCTATTTGGTATTTTAATTGGCGGATTTTTTCCTTTTTTCAAATAATGTTCATATAGGGTAGCATAATTTTTGTCATACCATTTCCCACCTATTTCAATAAAATCTTCCCGTGCCAGCTCATTTAATATTTTACTATTTACTTCTTTGCATTCCAGGATTATAAAATATAATTTCATAAGAAATTCCTCAACAAGATCACATATACTTCCCAAATGCATGTAGAAGTTATCAAAAAATGAAAAATGTCTTACTTCAATTGCTTTACGTGTGTAAATTAAATTGAGAAATATAAAATAGTGAAAAGATCATATTTCCCGAAGGTCTTGAGACACACCATCTCTTGGGCTGGTGAATTCCTGGGCTGGCTCTAAACCAGAACAAATTCTATTTGTCCATGGAATTATAAACCTTTTCCAAAAAGTCTCTGAATTTGGGAATTCTGGTGATAAATATTTTTCAAATTCTCTTTCAGTAACAGCTCCGTTTAATTTATAGCTGGATTCGGTAATAATTTTTTGCAACTTTTCTAATTCGATTTGCATTGACAATAGTTTTCGATAATCGAACCCAACAATTCAGTATTGCTGCAGGTGAGGCATTTTCTTACGCTTCACCCGGAACCGCGGCTTGGGTTTATTTTAACAGCTGAAGTTAAGAGATTTTCGCCTGGGTTTGTTTGTCCCTTAAACTATTTCTGATAGCGAATTTGCAGCCGATTGTTCGTCCGTCAGCCGCCTATTGCCAAACCTATTTGCTGATGGCACTTGTTCGCCAATGTGATTTAATAAAGTTATTTTTTTGTTTTGCCAATACTAAAAAAATAATACCTAAAAGCAAACAAAGCAATAATGATGAAAGTGAATCTTGCGGTCCGGTTTCACCGCCGGTTAATAAAGAATTACCTGCAATTTTACTTGTCAGCAAGCACCGTGTCAGCGAACTACTTGGGTTAATTCCGCCAAAGATTCCCGGCTCCGCAAAGTCCCATCCGAAATGTAAAAATATGGGAAGCCATAGATTGCGGCTAAACACATAGGCTGCCGGAAGCATCAAGCCTGCCTGCATAGCAGTTGCGCCAACGGATATGAAAGTTGCTCCTTTCACATTTACATGTAAAACAGCAAACAAAACGATGAAGATAAACAATGCTATTGGAGTTCCAGTTTGTTCTTCCAGTAAACGGAATACAATACCTATCATTATAATTTCAGCTACAAATCCGGCTGTTAAGGCGAAAGCAAAAGGGCTTATCAGTACGGAAACAGGATTTACATTAACAACTAAAAAAGTTCCTGTTAAATAAATAACTAAAATAAACAGAGCTTGTAATATTAAACCTGTAAAAAAACCTATAACTGCATTATGAATGAATTTCTCAGCACTCAATTCATCAATACGTCTTTTGTCATACGCCCTGAAAAGTAATATGTAACCTGTTGTAGCAAGGGATGCTTGTGCTGCTGCCACAATGAATGCTTTTCCCTCATCAGACAAATTGGTTTTATCAAGTATTGAAGAGCGTAGCCATTCAATAAGACCAACAAGTGAAACAATAACACCAATAGCTACAAGCATCTTTGTTAAAAAGAAATGCAATACTTTTTGCATGGGACGTTTGTTTGACTTTATTATGTACTTATGAAATTTTCTTTTGTATTAGCCAGTGATGTCCAAATGGATCCTCAATCTCTCCCTGGCGATAACCATATTCGTAATCTTTTACTGGTGATACTTCTTTAGCACCTGCCTTAATTGCATTATTCATAACAGCATGCACGTTCGGAACAAACAAACCGATTATACAGGTTGTCCCATTATGTTTATCCGGAGAAAAAAAGTCAGGTTTTGTTACTTCATGTATATGGAAAATGATACCGTCAATAGATAGCTCAGCAACGTGGATACTTCCATCGTCATTATAAAAGCAAAGATTTTCTGTTGCGCCAAATGCTTTTGCATAAAAAGAAATATCCTTTGTGCCGTTATTGATTAAAAGCTGTGGAGCAAAAAATAATTTATCGTTGTTGTTTGCCATTTTACATTATAAATTTATTCATTCCGCTTAAAGCGTCTCTGTGCAATTGCCACCAACGTTCAAGGCGATGGGCTGCAATTCATTGCTTGTCAAGCCCGGAACCAAAGCCGAAAATTGTTACTAAAGATGAAGATAACAACTAAAGCTTAATTTATAACGTCAAGCTGGAACTACTACTGATATTGATTTGCAGCCGATTGCTCTTCTGTCAGCCAGCCTATTGCCAAACCTATTGTTATAACCAGTGCTGTTAGTACTCTTTTAGATTTAGTTCTTTGTCTTTAAACTGATCGAATAATATATTCGTAAAAAGTGGAAAAGACATTAATTTGAACGCTTGATTCCTCAACCAAATACCGAAATTACTTTTTG
>JBDTZL010000339.1:0-16762 GCA_040005125.1 Ginsengibacter sp. | reverse complement strand
TTGCGTTTGCAGGCTTTTAGCTTAATTTAATATCGATAAAAGTGGAGCTGCAGGGAGTCGAACCCTGGTCCAAACATACTCGCCGTAAGGCTTCTACATGTTTATTTTTGCATTATTTGTCGGGGGAAAGCAGGAGCAAAACAAACCAACTTTTTCCTTAGCTGTATGGTCTTAAGCAATTCTCACAGCCTTGAATTGCAGCAACCCGTTTTATTTTTGAGTCGGCGGAAGAGCACGGCAACAGGTAAGCCCGCTCAACGGCCCTAATGGTTGTTAATCTATCGATTAAGCAGCCATGGCATACGAAGTATTGCCATTTAAAGTTTTCGTATTCATATTTAAGTGCTAATTACGCAACGCACTACATGCTTATACTTACAAAGAACTATGCTGTCAAAACCGGTCAGCCCCCGGAGTTAGCAGTGAGCTTTCAGCCTTCAGCTTTCAGCTTTCAGCTATCAACTTTCAGCCAAAGGATGCAAATTTACGAAAATTATGCATCTGTGTAAATAACTGATACATCCGTTACTTTTACCAACTTATTACGTAAAAAATTACATGGAACCAACGATATTTTACAGGAAAAGGATCGATAGTTTAGAAGGGCAACTTAAAAAATTACAAAAAAGAAAATCTTCCTTTGGATGGCTGCGCTTTGGAAGCATTGCTGCGATCATAATTACTTTTTATATGCTTTTGTCATTGGGGGTATGGTATGTAATAATCGTAAGCATAGTATTACTGATAGTTTTTATACGGTTATTATTTGCAGATCTGAATAATAAAGCAGCAATTGTGCGTACCAATAATTTAATAAATATAAATGCTGATGAATTAAAATTCCTGGATGGAAATTATCATGGCTTCCCCGATGGCTATCAACACGCCCCTGCGGATCATATGTACGCCAATGACCTCGATATTTTTGGAAAGGCTTCCTTATTTCAATACATCAACCGATCTACTTCCGAGATGGGCAGCAGCCAATTGGCTGACTATTTACAATTTCCTGCTGAACTCAATCTTATTTTACAAAGACAAATAGCAGCAAAAGAATTGTCAAATAAAATTGAATGGATACAGGATCTCCAGGCTAAAGGGAGAGAAAAACAAATTACCTTTTCTACAAAAGACCGGTTGGCAGGATGGATGGATGAAGCCCCTGCCTTTTCTCAATATAAACCCTGGAAATGGCTGCGCTATGTATTGCCGCTTATTATTTGCAGTGTTGTTATATTGTACATTTTTGATTTAGTGAGCTCAGGAGTTTTCTATCTTTTTTTGTTTGCATTCGCTGCGATTGCCTACCAGGTAAATAAGATCGTGGCGCCCATCCATGAAAAATTATCAAAGATTGCCGAGGAGCTTGAAATACTTTCACAAAGCATCTACCTTATCGAAAGCACAAAATTTGAAAGTGGGCTGCTCATGGAATTACAATCAACTTTCCTGCACGAAAATAAAAATGTATCTGCCGATATCAGGAATCTCCGAAAACTCCTGGACAAGCTTGATCTGCGGTATAACCTGGTGATCTCACTGCCATTAAATATTTTATTACAGTGGAACCTGCAGCAGGTGCTTGACCTGGAAAAATGGAAATTCAACCAACGAAAAAATATCCATACATGGTATGATACCCTCGGACAAATAGAAGCATTAAACAGCTTTGGAGTATTGCATTTCAATGAACCAGGCTGGGCTTTTCCCGATATTGTTCCCGGTTATTTTTTTATTGAGGGTAAAGAAACCGGCCATCCGCTTATATCAAAAGCAACGAGGGTAAATAATGATATTGAAATAAAACATGATGGAGAACTGATGCTGGTAACCGGCTCTAACATGGCCGGCAAAAGTACATATCTCCGCTGCATTGGTGTAAACGTCATCCTGGCTATGGCAGGCGCTCCCGTGTGTGCAGCATATTTTAAAGTATCACATGTACAAATCGTAAGCAGTATGCGTATAACTGATAACCTTGCTGAAAGTACCTCTACTTTTTATGCGGAACTAAAAAAATTAAAAACCATTATTGAAAAAGTAAATAAGGGGGAAAAAGTTTTTATTTTATTGGATGAGATCCTGAGAGGTACCAATTCGCTGGACAGGCACACAGGTTCAGTTGCTTTGATAAGGCAATTAATAAAACATCACGCGGCGGCAATTATTGCCACCCACGATCTTGACCTCGCCAAATTAAAAGATGAGTACCCGGATAATATTATCAATTATCATTTCGACGTACAGGTAAGCAATGATGAATTATTTTTCGACTATCAACTTAAACCCGGAGTATGCACCAGTTTAAATGCCTCTATATTGATGAAGAAGATTGGAATAGAACTATAAACTAATGTGATAATGTGCTAATATGCCAATTAGCTAATGATAGGGCAGAACCAACGTCCTGTTGAACCAATTACCATATTAGCAAACTTCACATTGGCTAATTAGCTAATTGGCTAATTAAAAAATTAACGCCCTTTTCCCCATCCAAACCAATCATTGCCATTCGCGAAAAGCATTAGTGCAAATAACACCACCATTCCGGCGATCTGGGCATATTCTAAAAATTTGTCGCTGGGCTTGCGGCCTGAAACCATTTCAATTAAAGTAAACAAAACATGGCCACCATCCAATGCCGGAATTGGCAGCAGGTTCATGAATGCAAGTATTATAGAAAAGAAGGCGGTTATCTTCCAGAATGCTTCCCAATTCCAACCTGTATTCGGGAAAATAGAAGCCATTGTTTTAAATCCTCCGAGCCCTTTATATGCGCCTGTTTTGGGATTCAGGATCATTTTGAATTGCTGGATATAAAAGTCAAGTTGTTTAAATGTCATACTAACTCCGGCAGGAAAAGAAGCTAGAAAACCATAATTTTTAGTTTCCTGTTTTAGAATGCCAAGACTATCTGCCTGGTCTTCATTCATTACATAAAAACCAATCTTTCCGGCAGTATCCACCAATACACGGGTTTGAACAGGTTTTTGATCCCTGATGATTGCAAGTGTAACGCTATCTCCCTTTTTTTGATTGATAATGGGCGCCATTTCATCAAAAAACAGGGCAGGAACTGAATCAAAGGCAACGATCTTGTCGAACACCCTAAGTCCTTCACGCTTTGCATTTGCAGAATATTTATCATCAAAAGCTCCTATTATGATCGGAATCCTGGGCATCAGGAGGGTTGAACGCTTCCCTTTTTTCTCGACCAGGCGTTCAATCATATTTTGAGGTAAGGTGATGGTCTGCTCTTTACCATCCCTGGAAATTGTAATTTGCTTTCCAAGAATTATTTTTGCCGGAACATCATTAAAATAATTTATTTGCTCACCATTCACTGCAAGTATCTTATCGCCGTTTTTCAGCCCGAGATCGTACATCAGGCTATCGGTGATCCATATCCCATCTTTCACGTTGGCAATAGGTAATTTTGTATCGCCCCATTTATACAGGATCATTGCATAGATAAAAAAAGCAAGCAGCACATTCATGGTAACACCACCCAGCATGATGATCAGCCGCTGCCAGGCAGGCTTACTGCGAAACTCCCATGGTTTTGGTGGTTGCTTCAGTTGCTCTTTGTCCATACTCTCATCCACCATCCCGGAAATTTTTACATAGCCTCCCAGGGGCAGCCATCCTATGCCATACTCCGTTTCACCAATTTTTTTCTTCAGGAGTGAGAACCATGGATCAAAAAATAAATAGAATTTTTCAACCCTGCATTTAAACCATTTTGCAGTAATATAATGCCCGAATTCATGGAGAATAACAAGAATCGATAGAGAAAAAATAAGATACCCGGCCTGTAAGCCAACCTGCGGCCAGTTAATTGCTAGTAAAGTCATAAGATGTACGATGTACGATGTTTGATGTACGATGTTTGAGTTTTCATTTTATTCAAGCTCTAAATTATCTGTTTCCTTTCTGCTTTGGGGCACGGATCTATAAATTTATTAATGAAGCCGCGAAATTACGAGCCTCTCCATCGCTTTCAAAATAATCTGCAAGATTTGGCTTTTCTATATAAGTTATTTTTTCCATTGTCTTTTCCACAACGGCCGTAATATCCAAAAATCCTATCCGGTTATTTAAGAAGGCCCACACAGCAATTTCGTTGGCAGCGTTGAGAACACAGGGTAAGTTGCCACCCTTTTCCAAAGCAATAGTTGCCAAAACAAGATTTCGGAAAGTTTTGATATCGGGCTGCTCAAAACTCAGGGTGCTGATTTTTTTAAAATCGGCTCTTGGATTTTCATTGGCAATACGGTATGGAAAAGTAAGTGCATACTGTATCGGGAGCTTCATATCGGGTAATCCCATTTGAGCTTTTATGCTTCCATCTGCAAACTGCACCATACTATGCACAATGCTTTGCGGATGAATTACCACCTGGATCTGGCAGGGAGAAAGATTGAAAAGCCACTTTGCCTCAATCATCTCAAGCCCTTTGTTCATAAGAGTTGCAGAGTCAATAGTTATTTTGGCGCCCATGTTCCAGTTAGGATGCTGAAGAGCATGATGCTTTTTTACATTCACCAAAAAATTAGGCTTTTTCCCAAGAAACGGGCCACCACTTGCCGTTAAAATGATTTTTTCAATTTTATTTCTTGTCTCTCCTACAAGGCATTGAAATATTGCAGAATGCTCGCTATCAACCGGAATAATAGGGACTCTTTTTTCTAATGCCTTTTTCATAACAATATCTCCGGCTACCACCAAAGTCTCCTTATTTGCCAATGCTATTGCCTTTCCCTTTTCAATTGCTTTTAATGTGGGTGTTAATCCTGCAAAGCCGACAATACCTGCAAGCATCATATCATACGTATCAAAATCTGCGACTTCTTCCAGGGCGGAGAGGCCTGCAAAAACTTTAATATTTTTTGAACTAAGAGCGGCTTTTACAGCCTCATATTTTTTTTCATCTCCAATTACTACTGCATTCGGCTGATGTTTAAGCGCCTGCTCAATGAGGAGTTTATCATTTGTTTGAGCAGTTAATATGTCGACCTCAAACAAATCCTGGTTTGCCTCTATAACTTCCAATGCCTGTGTGCCAATTGAACCGGTGGAACCAAAAACCGCAATCCTTCTTTTATTTTCTTCAGCCATAATTATTTATTCATTCATGATTAGCTTTACACGGGCACTTTAAGAAACCTTCGACGCGTACTCACCTGGTGGAGATTGGCAATTTACTCTAATAATTTTTGTAAAGCATTATTCACTTCAGTAAAATTGAAGCGCGATAATATATTATTCATCATTTGCTGTATAGCAGTATTTTGCAGATTTCCAATAGAGCCTATATGTACATGATCCAGATGTGCATCATAGCTGAATTTATTATTTTCGATATCAGCTGCTATTTTTTTATAGGCATCTCTGAATGGTGTTCCCTGCAAAACCAGTTTATTCATTTCTTCCACACTAAACAAATATTTATATTTTTCATCTTTCAGAATATCCTTTTTTATTTCAATATTTTTTATCATGATACCGGCCATGTGAATACACTCGCAAATATTTTGAAATGCCGGTATAATGTGTTCTTTCAATAATTGAAAATCGCGATGATATCCTGAAGGAAGGTTTGCCGCCATCATCATGATTTCATTTGGCAAAGCCTGTATGCGATTACAATGTGCACGTATGAGCTCAAATACATCAGGATTTTTTTTATGCGGCATGATGCTGCTCCCGGTAGTAAGCTCATCCGGAAAAGAAATAAACCCGAAATTCTGATTAAGATAAAGGCATGCATCCATACTGAGCCTGGCAAGAGTTGCGGCCACATTTGCCAGTGCCTGGGCCACGATGCGCTCAGTTTTTCCGCGGCTCATTTGCGCATACACTACATTATAATTAAGTTCTTCAAAACCGAGCAATTGTGTCGTAAGATTTCTGTCTATCGGAAACGATGAGCCAAAGCCTGCAGCAGAACCCAATGGATTTTTGTTCACAATTTCCCAGGCTGCATGTACCGTTACCATATCGTCAGTAAGGCTTTCAGCATAAGCACCGAACCAAAGTCCAAATGAGGATGGCATTGCTAATTGAAGGTGCGTGTAACCCGGCATCAGGTACTCTTTATATTTTTCGCTCTGCTCAATAAGTAATTCAAAAAAATTGCTCAATACATTTACCAGTTGCTCAATTTCATGCCTCATGTAGAGTTTTAAATCCACTAAAACCTGGTCATTGCGTGAACGGGCGCTGTGTATTTTTTTGCCGGCATCTCCGAATTTCCTGGTCAAAAGAATTTCAATCTGTGAGTGAATATCTTCCACCTCATGCTCCATCAAAAATGTACCGCTTTCAATATCCCGGTAAATTTCTTTAAGTCCTTCTTGTAATATTTTCAATTCTCCGCCTGTAAGTAAATTAATAGTTTGCAACATTTGAATGTGCGCCAATGAACCCAGTACATCGAAAGGGGCCAAATACATATCCAGTTCCCGGTCTTTACCAACAGTAAACTTTTCCACTTCCTGCAATGATGCAGTATCTTTTTGCCAGAGTTTCATTTGTATATAATGCTTTCTGTTGTATTTATTACAACTGCCAGGTTCTCTAACAGCTCCAGGTATTTTTGAATCCCATCTTTTATTTCATCAATAAAAATATATTCATCCGCCATATGGCTTCGGGCAGAATTACCAGGCCCGATCTTCAACGCAGGGAAATCCATCAGGGCCCTGTCTGAACAGGTAGGTGACCCATAAGAATCAAGCCCCATATTATTACCCGCAACTATCAAAGGATGCTCTTTTTTAATAAATGAAGGTTTTAGTCTTGTGCTTCTTGGCAATACTTCAGATTGTATATTATTTTTGATCTCCGAAAGTATTTCTTCAAATGTATACAATTCATTCACTCTTACATCCACAACAAAACTGCAACCGGAAGGTACAATATTATGGGCTTTATTTTCCGTATTCACAGACGTAACCGCCATATGAACCGGGCCAAGAGTGGAAGACACTTTTGAAAACTGGTAAGTGCTGAACCAGCTAATATCTTTTATGGCTTTATATATAGCATTAACACCTTCATTCCGGGCTGCATGGCCCGCTGCACCATGCGCAATACAATCCAATACCAGCAGGCCTTTATCCGCTATCGCCATTCTCATAAGCGTAGGCTCCCCTACTATTCCACAGTCAATTTTGGGAAGAAGAGGTAACAGGATTTCAATTCCATTGTGTCCTGTTATTTCTTCTTCTGCAGTTGCGGCCAGTACCACATTGAAAGGAAGATCTTCAGCATGATAAAAATGAACAAACACTGCAATCAATGAAACAAGAGAGCCACCTGCATCATTACTTCCAAGGCCGAATAATTTGCCGTCTTTTTCGATTGCATCAAAAGGATTCAATGTATAGCCGGCATTTGGCTTTACCGTATCATGATGAGAATTTAAAAGAACTGTATATTTTTTTTCATCAAAACATTTATTTACGGCCCATATATTATTAAGATAGCGGTTTGTTCTGATATTTTTTGCTTTCAAAAATTTTTCAATGATATCAGCCGTCCCGCTTTCTTCCTTACTAAAGGAAGGACAGCCAATCAATTGCTTTAATAATTCAAGTGTATCTGAAAATAATTCTTCTGAAGTATCAGCAATATTTATTTCTCCGGGTTTCTTCATTTTTTTTATTATTCCATGATATTATCTCAGTAATGATTTGTGCTCTCCGAAACAGACCTCACCCCAACCCTTCTCCGGTGGGGGCTTGGAAGTCCAGGCTTCCAACGACTGGCTCAGGTTTTCAGCCCCTTTATAAAATTATTTTCGTACCTCCTTCGCCTTTTACCAATCGAAGTAAAGAACTGGAATTTCCTATAACCACTTCCTGCACGCCGTTATTCACAGCATCAAATGCATTATCAATTTTTGGCAAAATACCGGCAAACAATTTTTTATTTTCCTTCAGTTCATAATAAGTTTTTGAATTTAATTGAGCCAGCAATGATTGTTCATCATTTACATCCTGCAGTACGCCGTTTTTTTCGAAACAATACACCAGTTTTACGTTATAAAATCTTGATAAGCTTCTTGACAAAACAGCCGCAATAGTATCGGCATTGGTATTAAGGATATGGCCTAGTCCATCGTGCGTTAGCGGGGCTACAACAGGTACCAGCTTATTATCTAAAAACAATCGCCATATTCCCATATCTATGTCAGTCGGATCTATATCTCCCACCCATCCGTAATCAATAGATTTTACCGGGCGTTTCCTGGCCGGCAAAACATTTGCATCTGCGCCGGTAAGCCCGATAGCATTACATTGTATTGACTGCAACGCGGCAACAATTTTTTTATTAACCAGTCCGGCATATACCATTGTTACCAAATCTATTGTGTCATTATCGGTTATTCTTCTCCCATCAATGTAATTCGGTTCTATGCCTAGTTTTTCACCAAGGGCAGTTGCAATTTTTCCACCACCGTGTACCAGTATCTTTTTTTCGGCAAGAAGGGAAAAGTCTTCAAGGAACGATTGCAGGAAGCTATCATCATCAATAACATTACCGCCCGCTTTTATAATATAAAGAGGTTGTTTATTATCAATTGTATTGACGGGTTGGCATTGTATACCTGCTTCAGACATCGTTGCTATTTAAAATTTCAGCAAGTACCGCCTGGGCCGCCCATACCCGGTTTGCGGCCTGTTGCGTAACAATACTGTATGGGCTATCGAGCACTTCATCACTCAGTTCAACATTCCTGCGAACAGGAAGACAATGCATAATTTTTGCATGATTGGTTGTTGACAGTTTTTCACCGGTAAGCATCCAATCGCTTTTATCTTCCAATATTTTACCATAGTCATTATAACTGCTCCAGTTTTTTACATAAATGAAATCAGCATCTTTTAGCGCTTGTGCCTGGTCGTTAGTAATGTTGGCTGCCGAAGTAAAACGTTCATCAAGGTCGTAACCCGCCGGATGTGCCATAGTAAAATCACTGCCTCCCCATGCCGTTATCCATTCACAAAAACTATTGGCAACACATTGGGGCAATGGCTTTACATGCGGCGCCCATGTCAATACAACTTTCGGCCTTGCTTTATTTGTTACAGGAAGATGGTCTGTAATTGTAATAATATCTGTGAGGCTTTGCAACGGATGAACCGTCGCACTCTCAAGACTTATAACAGGTATACCCGAATATTTTACAAACTGGTTCATTACATATTCACTGTAATCTTCTTCCCGGTTTTTTAAAGAAGGAAAAGTGCGTATACCCAATATATCAAAATAACGGGCAAGGATAGGCGCTGCATCTTTCACATGTTCAACAGTGGTCCCGTTCATTACAGCCCCCTCTTCAAATTCAAGTGACCATCCATCCTGTGAAACATTAAAAACAATTGCTTCCATTCCGAGATTCTGGGCTGCGATTTGTGTACTTAACCTTGTGCGCATACTCGGATTCAGAAATAATAACCCAATTCGCCTCCCTTTACCCAAGGCTTGTTTCGCCAGGGGATTTTCTCTAAACCCAACTGCAGACCTGATAAGGGCATCTATGTTTCCCGCATCTTTTACCGAAAGAAAGTTTTTCAATTTTTTATACTTGAGGGTAATGAATAAGTATTGATTATTAATTAAAGCTGATTTATTTCCTGATGTTCCCCGCCAGCCACAACAGCTGAAGTACCGCGCAATGCCACAGCCTTTGCAGGTTGTTTCGTAAGTGAGGCAATTTCTTCATGTAAAATGTTTAAAAATTTATCCGCATCACTTTTTGTTAATGCAAGGGAAGGAAGTAATCTTATTACATTGGGTTTTGCTTCACCGGTGAAAACATGGTGCTTCATCAACAGGTTCTTTTTCAAATCTTTTATTTCCGGTGGAACATCAAACCCAATCATTAATCCCTTTCCGCGAACATTTTTTAATTCCGGGATTTTTTTAATTTCAGCAATAAGATGGTTGCCTGTAACCTTTGCGTTATTCATTAAATTTTCTTCTTCAATCACTTCCAATACTGCCAGCGCAGCGGCACATGCCAGGTGATTACCGCCAAAGGTTGTGCCTAACATAAAATGTTTTGGTTGTATCAGCGGGGCAATGGAAATGCCTGCAACAGGAAAGCCGTTGCCCATGCCTTTTGCCATTGTATATATGTCAGCTTCCACACCGGCAAAATCATGAGAATAAAACTTACCGGTTCGACCATATCCGCATTGAACAGAATCAGCAATAAAAACTGAATTATATTCATCGCATAATTTCCTGATAAGTTGTAAAAAAGATTCAGTGGCAACATTGATGCCTCCTACTCCCTGTATGCCTTCAACTATTACAGCACATATTTCATCACCGGCTTTTTTAAAATACCCCGCTAATGCATCTTCATCATTAAAAGGAAGAAAGACCACGTTCCCGGTTTCATTTACAGGAGCAACGATGGAAGGATTGTCTGTTACGGCCACAGCAAGGGAAGTACGGCCATGAAAAGCTTTTGTAAAAGATATTATTTTTTTGCGGCCATTGTGAAAAGATGCCAGCTTCAGCGCATTTTCGTTGGCCTCTGCACCGGAATTACAAAGAAATAACTGGTAACTATTTTTCCCGGAAACAACACCCAGCTTATCTGCAAGAGCCTGTTGAATGGGAATTTTTATTGAGTTGGAATAGAATGCAATTTGCTCCAGCTGTTGCTCAATTTTCTGAACCCAGTACGGGTGTGTATGCCCGATACTTATCACTGCATGGCCACCATACATATCGAGATATTCCGTGCCTTTGTCATCCCAAATATAAGAGCCTTGCGCTTTTATAATGTTGATATCATTAACCGGGTAAACATCAAAAAGTTTCATCGGAAAATATTTTATTGTTGTTGTAAAAACTTTTCAAAAGTTAAACTTTCCAAAAGTTTAAAAATGGTTATGCTTCAATTTATGAAACTAAACTTTTGGAAAGTTGTTTAAACTAACTTTTGGAAAGTTAAAAATAATTCGCTTTAAGTTTCAGCCCCAATGTTTCTTCTATACCAAACATGAGATTCATATTTTGAACAGCCTGCCCGCTTGCACCTTTTAATAAATTATCAATGGCAGAATGAACAACAAGATTGTCGCCTTCCTTTTCAATATTAATAAAACAATTATTGGTATTAACAGCCTGCTTCAAAAATATGGGTTCAGGGCTGACCCTGACATACGGATGGCCTTTGTAAAAATCATGAAAAGCAAAATAGATTTCATTAATATCTATGGTACATTTCACCTGCGAAGTGATAAATATTCCTCTCGTAAAGTCTCCGCGCCATGGTACAAAATGCACAGAGGCATCTTTATCACATAATGAATGCAGCGATTCATTAATTTCTTTAAGATGCTGGTGCCTGAGTGATTTATAGGCCTGGACATTATTTTCCCGCCATGAAAAATGTGAAGTTACCGACAGCGCCTGCCCGGCACCGGTAGAACCGGTAATGCCCGTTGTATACACATCTCCCAATACATTTAATCTTGCAAGCGGCAACAGCCCAAGCTGGATAGCGGTTGCAAAACACCCGGGATTTGCAATGTTTTCAGCCTTTTGTATATATTCCCGATTAAGTTCAGGAAGCCCGTAAATGAATTCCCTGTTTTGAAAAACTGAATTGGCCTTTAACCTGAAATCTTCTGAAAGGGAAATAATTTTTATATGTTGCGGAATTTTATTTTCCTGCAGGAATTTTTTTGAATCCCCGTGACCTACACACAAAAAAAGGACATCTATATCATCACTTGTTTCTGCCGAAAACTGAATTTCAGTTTCGCCGGTTAAATCCTGGTGCACTTCATGCAGGCTTTTACCCGCATGGCTTTTACTGTGTGCAAAAATCAAATCAACGAAAGAATGATTAACGAGCAGCCTTATCAATTCACCACCTGTATATCCTGCGCCTCCGACAATCCCTGCCCTGATTTTATTTTTTACTTTCATCTGCAGTATTTTTTACAGCATGATAAATCGCTGCCTGGTTGCCAAAAATTTTACTAAACCCTCTTACATCATTACCACTCCAGCCCGTATTCATTTCGCCATATTTTCCAAATTTACTGCTCATGAGGTCATAGGGTGATTCTATGCCGGTAACCTGGAAACGGTAAGGCATTAGCTGAACAAAAACATCGCCTGTAACATGCTCCTGCGATGATTGAAAAAATGCTTCAATATCACGCATAACGGGGTCGAGTACCTGCCCTTCGTGAAGCCAGTTCCCATAAAATTCTGACAGTTGATTTTTAATGTTCAATTGCCATTTTGTGAGCGCGTGTTTTTCCAGTGCGTGATGCGACTTAATGATCACCATAGGCGCTGCTGCCTCAAAGCCTACCCTGCCTTTGATACCAATTATCGTATCGCCCACATGAACATCACGGCCAATACCATAAGGCCCGGCCAGTGACTGCAAATGTTGAATTGCTTCAACAGGATGTTCAAATTCTTTTTCATTAACGCCAAGAAGATTGCCATTCTCAAAATGCAATTTCACCTGTTGGGGTTCATTATTGGAAAGTTGTGTAGGCCATGCCTCTTCAGGAATCATCCCATTGGATGATAGAGTTTCTTTTCCTCCAACGCTGGTTCCCCAAAGGCCTTTATTGATTGAGTAAGCTGATTTCTCAAAATTCATTTCCACTCCTTTCGACCTGAGATAATCAATTTCTTCCTGCCTTGATAGCTGCATATCGCGAATGGGAGTAATGATCTCAACACCGGGGATCATAATGTGAAAAATCATATCAAACCTCACCTGGTCATTACCTGCACCCGTACTGCCATGAGCAACCGCGTCTGCATTTAATTTTTTTACATGCTCAGCAATGTGCAATGCCTGTGAAAGTCTTTCTGCGCTTACGCTTAATGGATAGGTGCTATTTTTCAGGACATTTCCGTAAATAAGATATTTGATAATAGTATCATAATAGCTTTTAGTTGCATCAATAGCAGTATGGGTTGTAACACCGAGTGCCTTTGCGTGTTTTGCAATATCCTCCAATTCATTTTTTGTAAAACCCCCTGTATTAACAATGATGCTGTGTACCTCATATTTCATTTCATCAGTAAAATATTTCACACAATACGAAGTATCAAGGCCCCCGCTAAAACCAATCACTACTTTTTTGCTCATCAATTCTACAATTTACAGGTTTAAGAAAGCACTTAAAAATGAAAAAAATGATTTTTGCTTATCTCCTTTTTTACCCATCAAAAATTTAAGGAGTTTACTTTGTTTGAGGCGCATAAATCTTTCATATTGCTTTGAGTGCTTTTTAAAATCTGCAGCCGTTTCTTCAGGTTCATAATGATCTGCGGGATCATACAACATTGCGGTACACATGCAATTCTTTCTCTCTTTGCTCATGAGTATGTCGTAATTCACACAGCTTTTACAGCCTGCCCAGAAATTTTCATCATCGGTAAGCTCAGAATAAGTAACCGGTTCATACCCCAGGTCGCTGTTAATCTTCATTACGGCAAGCCCGGTAGTAAGGCCAAATATTTTCGCTTTCGGATATTTTTCGCGGGACAGGTCGAAGATCCTTTTTTTTATGCTTTTGGCTATTCCTGTTTTTCTAAATGCAGGAGCTACAATAAGGCCACTGTTTGCTACAAACCCTTCATGTCCCCACGCTTCAATATAGCAAAAACCTACCCATACATTGTCTGTGGTAAGTGCAATAACTGCTTTACCTTCTTCAATTTTCTGAATAATATATTCTGTAGACCGCTTTGCAATTCCTGTTCCTCTTACCTGTGCAGATGATTCCATCTCGGTTGTGATGGTATTTGCGTGTATGATGTCGGAGGGAGTTGCAATACGAACAATTATATTTGATTGTTCCAATTTGCTTTTAATTTAAGATGAATCTATGTGGTGAGCGGGAATTTATTCACTGATAGGGGCGGATTCAACTGCTCGGCCTATCAGCATCCAGGTCGCAGAAAATTTACAGGCATCATGTGTTCAGCTAATGGAAAAGCCTGCTCAGATGAAAAAGATATTAAAAAAAGATTGGTCACCAGTTGTAATATTTAATAAATAGAATGCAAATGTAATTTTTTTTGCTAATAATCAACTAACTAGTTCTTAATTATTTGTTATTGCTTCAGCAGTCGCCCGCTTAAGCCAGGGCTGTAATGCATCTGCAATCTCCCTGTCATTACTTAACCGTGGCACTTTATTCTGCCCTCCCAGCTTGCCTATACTTCGCATATAATTTATAAAACCGTTTTTCTGAATGCTAAAAATTTTCAGCGGATGAAGGATATTTCCCTTTATGAGATCATCATAATAAATATTTTTCTTTCGCAGGTTTTCGTCAACAGCCTTTTCAAACTGTTTCATGTTACGGGGAAGATTCTCAAACTCTATAAACCATTCATGACAGTTCTTTTCACCATCCCGGGAAATTTTGGGGGCAACAGTGAATTCAGTAATTTTAATATTCTCTGCATATGCTGCTTTCAATAAAGCTTCTTCAACTTCTTCGCCAATTACATGCTCTCCAAAAGCAGAGATAAAATGCTTTACCCTCCCGGTAACTACAACCCTGTATGGATTCAACGATACAAACTTTATAGTATCGCCAATATTGTACGCCCATAAACCCGCGTTACTGCTTATTATCAGAACATAATTTTCATTAAGCTTTACGTCTTTCAAAGGAAGCCTCGAAGGATTTTCATTAAAAATTTCTGCTGCGGGAACAAATTCAAAAAAGATACCGCTATCAGTATTCAGCAGCATCCCTTCTTCTTTACGGGTGTCCTGGAAGGCGAAAAAACCTTCACTTGCAGGATACAATTCAATTGTGTCAATAGGTTTTCCTATAGTTTCAAAGAGCTTTGCTTTATACGGTTCAAAGTTTACTCCGCCCTGCACTATGACGCTGAGATCAGGAAAAATATCCTTTATTTTTTTTCCGGACTTTTTCACCAATGCATCAAAATACATTTGCATCCACGGCGGAATACCACTAACCAATGTCATTTTTTCATTAACGGTTTCATCAACTATTTTCGCAAGCTTTTCTTCCCAGTCATCGATACAATTGGTTTCAAATGACGGCAATTGATTGGCGCGTAAATACCTTGGAATATGATGATTTACAATACCGCTCAATCTCCCGGTAGGTACGCCTCCTATTCTTTCCAGCTCAGGAGAGCCACTTAAGAAAATCATTTTTCCATTGGCAAATTGAGTATTACCGGTCTGCGCCATATAACAAAGCAGGGCATTTCTCGCAGTGTTAATATGATTGTCGATAGAATCTTTCGTAATAGGAATGTATTTAATACCACTCGTAGTGCCACTGGTTTTGGCAAAATAAATGGGAAGGCCTTTCCACAAAATATTATGCTTGCCTTGTTTTATTTTTTCGATGTATTTTTTGAAGTCTTCATATTCTCTCAGGGGAACATTTTTAACAAAATCATTATGGTTTTTGATTTTATCAAAAGAGTGCTCTTTCCCAAACTCAGTCTTCAACCCGGTCTTTAAAATCGATTGAAATATATTTTCCTGGTCTGCAACAGCAGTAAGTATTGACTTGCGGATTTGCTTATATATGTAGATGGCAAAGGGCTTCGCCAAAAATGATTTTATCTTCATCTATCTATCGCTGGTCTTGAATGTGCAAATTACATATAAATGATTGAAAGTATGTACGAATTCAGTAACAATTACAGGGCCATTCACTATCAAGGTCGATACAGGTAATAACGACAAGCCCATCGTTCTCCGGAGCTACAACTACCCTTAAATGCTGATGCTCATTACTGTAGCCTTCCAGCGCGTAAGTATCGTCTCCTTTATTACCCTGGCCGCTTTTGGAATAATTAACATTACCCCTATAAACTATTTCTTTTATTTCCTCTGTGGTAATATGCCTGCATTCCATACGGCACCTTGCATGTTTTGTCAAAATAAGGTGATTCGTATCCCTTAATGAACTCTCATTTACAGAAGATTTGAAAAAATTATGTTTCTTCCCTAACGCTATACCAAGTATTATAATTATTGCAAGGATACTTATAATGAAATACTTTTTTTTCATGGATCAAATGTAGTTTCGGAATTCCATAAATGAATGGACCTGCTATTTGTCGCAATCAACCCCCGGATTGTCGTTTATAGCACCTCTCAAAAATATTTAACGCTTGTATGTTTGTATCGCAATTCAACCATCATTGTTCACAATTTTAAAAACAAATGCTATGACAACATTAAAATTCCCGATCAAAATTAATGCTACCAAAGAGAAAGTTTGGGAAACATTGTGGAACGATTCCACTTACAGAGAATGGACTGCAGCATTCATGGAAGGTTCCTATGCAGAAAGCGACTGGAATGAAGGAAGTAAGATTTTATTCCTTACACCAAAGGGCGACGGCATGTTTGGCATCATTGAGAAAAAAATACCAAACGAGCAAATGACATTCAGGCATCTTGGTGAAGTAAAAAACGGTATTGAAGAAACTAAAGACTGGGGAACGGCGTTGGAGAGCTATCACCTGGAAGAAAAAGACGGGGTTACGGAATTGAATGTAGAGATGAGCGCAACCCCCGAACTTGAACAATATTTTAATGACACATTTCCGAAAGCATTGAACATACTGAAACAGATTTCTGAGCAGTAAACAATAAAGGCAAAATAAAAAAACCCAACCAGAGTAGGCAACAAATAATTTTATATGAACGTACAAGAACAAATCAAAAAGTATATTACCAGCCAAC
>JBDTZL010000279.1:0-16772 GCA_040005125.1 Ginsengibacter sp. | reverse complement strand
CGGGCAGCGGCTTTGATCTATCCATTACAGGGGAATATGAAAACAACCTGGATTTCACAACACTCAACATTGCGCCATTTGTCGAAAATATCTTCAGGGTTGGAAAGAATTTTACTATAACGCCCGGGATAAGATTTGAATATTTAAGAAGCACTTCAAAGGGATACGCTACAAACGATAATGTAAAACAAATTGCTGATGAAGCCCGCACTAGAACTTATCCATTATTCGGAATTGGATTAGAGTATAAGCCATCAGTATATTCAAGCATGTATGGCAATATAAGCCAGGCTTATCGCCCTATAGATTACAGCCAGCTTCAGCCTTTTGGCGTGACGGCAAAGATTGACCCCAATTTAAAAGATGCTTATGGTTTCAACTCTGACCTGGGTTACAGGGCTACCGTAAAAAATTATCTGAACCTTGATGTTAGTTTGTTTTACCTCGGGTACAATAACAGGATTGGAGAAGTTGTAAAGACCGACCCGGCAACAGGCCTTGATTACGCCTACCGGACAAATGCAGCCAACAGTGTACATAAAGGAGCCGAAACTTATATTGAGTTTAATCTTTTGAAATATTTACAACCGCAATCAATCTATGGGTTAAGTATTTTTAATTCATTTGCATACATTGACGCAAAATATACCAGTGGGGAATTTAAAGGAAACAGGGTTGAGGCGGCCACAAAAGTTATTGAAAGAGTTGGTGTGATCTATAACGATAAGCACCTTTCATCAACATTCCAGGTTAGCTATGTTGGTGATGCCTTTGGCGATGCGACAAATGTAAAGGTCAGCGATAACCCGATAGCTGGTTATATCCCGGCATATACAGTTTTGGATTTTAGTGCTACTTATAAAATCAATAATTACGCAATAAAATGTGGCGTCACTAATCTTGCTGATAAAGCTTATTTTACAAGAAGGACTGATGAATATCCGGGGCCGGGGATTATCCCGGCGACAGGAAGAAGTTTTTATGTGGGTTTGGCTGCTAAGTTTTAATGGTTGAAGGTTCATGGTTTTGTAACTGGAGTTTGAAGATTTTACTACTTAAACTCCTAACTCTGAAATCACCACTCACCATTTCACAACTCACCATTTCACTAATTACTACCTGTCTTTGGTCCTTTAATTCCAAGTGCTTTTAATTCTATCTGGTAGATATTTCCGGATCCATTGAAAATACCATTGAAATTTTGTTTTAATTCTTTATAACTGACACCGGCGTTGGATGACCCTGCAGAAAAATCTTTTTCACTGGTAAAGAAAAGATATTTTCCATTGGGTGAAATGCGCGGGCTATAATCGCGAAATTTTGAATTGATTTTAGGTCCAAGATTCCTGGAGGGTGTCCATTTACCATTTACTTTTTCGCTGATATAAATATCAAAATTCCCATAACCATCTTTTCTTCCATAGGCGCCCATAAGCAGGAAACTTTCATCCGGGGCAATAAGGCAATCAAGTTCATACGCAGGGGTGCTCACTGAATCGAGAAGATGTTCTGCTTTGATGTAATGTCCGTTATTCAATTTTGAGCAATAAAAATCAGCATCGCCGGTTCCACCTAAAGCTCCCGGCCGGTTAGAACTGAAATAAATTGTACCACTGGAAGCTATTGACGCGAAGTGCTCATCGTATTTACTATTGATTGTGGTATCGAGATGAATGGGCTCGCTCCATTCGCCACTTTGCTTTTTTTCCACCATCCAGATATCATAATCCGATCTTAATTCTCCCTTTACGGGACGGTTGGATGTAAAGACCATTTTCTTCCCGTCTGGCGAAAGAACCGGATCGAAATCCCTGTATTGACCTGAGAAAGGCGCTACTTCTGGCGTTTGCCATTTACCATCCCTGAATTGTGAATAGCAAATAATATCAAGGTAAAATCTAAGTACACTTTTACTAAAATAACAGATCTTGCCATCGGGTGTGAAAGTCCCGCCAAATTCATCATCTTTTGTTGTAATCACTCCTTGGGCAAAAAGAACCGGATCATTAAGAGCACCCTTGTGATCATATGGAGGAATTGCAGGGAAATGATGTTTATGAGAAAGCGTATAAGAAGTAGCCAATGTCATTAGTATTGTACCAATAACCGCAATCTTAAAAGTAATTTTTCTATTCATAAAAAAGTTTTGAAATTAATAGCGTTCGATTAAGTTCGTTATGCCATATTGGATTTTCACATTAAACATTAAGCATAGAAAAGAAAAATGCTTTATGGTCTCTGTGTTGGCGAAATATCTGCCTTAATGAAAATCTTTCATAAATATACTTACCGGCACTTCATAAATATCACCAAGCCCGTTTCCGGGATTGTGCAGGTGTTCTTCCAATGATGAATAATTTAATTGTTGCTTCATAGGAATAGAAACAAAATTTCTTTCGCTTGTATAATAAAGCGTCTTACCGTCATGCGAAACCCATGGGTTTGATTCCTCAGCAGTTGAATTTACAGATGGCCCTAAATTTTTTGAAGGTGTCCATTTTCCCTCTTTATAAAAACTAATATAAAGATCACCTCTCGGATAACTGACACTGGCGCCTGCTTCGCCCAACCCATCCGGCCGGCCCTGTGAAGCAAATAAAATATAACTTTCATCAGGCGCTATAAATGGATCCGTCTCTCCATAAACAGTATTGATTGCTTCACCAAGACTTTCAGGCTCCTGGTATTTACCATTTACCAGTTTTGATTTATACAGATCAGGGTTACCGGAAATTCCCGTCGTACTGAAATAAAGTGTGCCATTTGAAGCGACCGAGCAACCCAACTCCCAGCCTTTCGTATTTACAGGCTCCCCGATATTTTTTGGTTCACTCCATCCCTCGCCGGATTTTTCTGCCATCCATATATCATAATCTAATTTCTGTTTACCATCAACCGGTCGGTTAGAAATAAAAAAAAGACGCAGGCCATCCGGAGAAATACAGGGATTGAAATCCTGGTATCGCCCTGAAAAAGGCGCAATTTCAGGAGCGCTCCATTGCCCATTTTTAAAACTGGAAAAGCAAATCACAATAATGTTGCTCACAATGGTAGATGGAGACTTCATGGTGAAGTAGCAGGTTTTCTCATCAGGAGTAAACGTCGCGCCAAATTCATCATCTTCAGTTGAAATAATATTTTCGGCAAAAATTAAAGGTTTCAGAGCGGGATCCTTTTTTACGTGATATCCTCCTGTGAGGGGAATAAATAAGGAATGCTTACTGTAGCCTGTCGCGAATAGAAAAAGAACCACTAAAGGAAGAAGGGTTTTTCTCATAACGGAATATTTTAGCCGGTAATTATTATCTATTCCTCTGTAAACTTTATGCCATAAAACAGCGCAGGTTTGTTTACTTCGTTATTTGAAAGTTATTCCAAAGCCACGCAGACAATAGCATTTTTAAAAGTAAACTTTCATCACACAAATATTAATTGTTATGCCGGATAAACTTTTAAATATTTTATGGGATGACATTTTAGATGTACCAGTGGTTATAAAATACTATGCCAGGGGACGATAGCTATTGAAGGGATTAAAATTAGTGGCACATGTGCATTGGTGGCTCGTGTCTCATCCCGGTAAAAATATTACCGGATGTATTTCGATTTAACCGGGAATATTCTTCGCTCAGACAGTATAATTTATAAATAATGGCTTGCAGATAATGGCTAACGGTAAAATGTAATTGCTATCCTCCTGCTTCGTTTCGATAAGAGCTTTGTGCGCAGAAAGCCTCTTTTTACAACATCGTTTAAAGAATAATGTCAAATTGAACATTGATCATGATTGCTAAAGACTGAGAGCTGAAAAACCGGACTTCAAACACTCATAAATAATATTCAATACCCAATTTGCAGGTAAAAAATTCTCTTTTGAATATGCTCCTTCTATCATATAGCATGAACGGGGTTCTTCGGCGCCCGGATGTTGGGCAGAAAGCCTGTAAGCAAACCAATCAGGGGCAGGAACGCACATACCTGGTATACATATTCTATACTTGTGCGATCTGCAAGTGCGCCTAATAATGCGGAGCCCAGGCCGCCCATGCCAAATGCAAAACCAAAGAACAAACCCGATATCATGCCGATTTTACCGGGTAACAATTCCTGCGCATACACAAGAATGGCAGAAAAGGCGGAAGCTAAAATAACACCAATAAAAACCGACAGCACACTTGTCCAGAACAGGTTTACATGGGGCAACAATAAAGTAAAAGGAGCGACCCCCAGGATAGAAAACCATATAACATACTTGCGCCCAAACCTGTCGCCCAGCGGCCCCCCTAAAATAGTGCCTGCAGCAACTGAAGCAAGAAATATAAATAGGTGGTACTGTGATGTTTGTACTGACACATGAAATTTATGTATGAGATAGAATGTATAATAACTCGTCATACTGGCGAGGTAAAAATATTTAGAAAAAATAAGGATTAATAATATGGCAATAGATAGGGCTACTTTGGTTTTTGAAAACACGGGGTGGTTTGACAGGCCCACGCTTCTTCCTTTGCTTTTAATGCGGTGGCTGTTGGCTTTATACCAGCGCCCTACTGACAGTAATACCACTATAGCCAATAGGGCAACCAACGAAAACCATATAATGCGGGACTGTCCATAAGGTACGATGATCATGGCTGCAAGCAAGGGACCCAGTGCACTGCCGGCATTACCACCCACCTGGAAAATGGATTGTGCCAGTCCGCGCCTTGGCCCTGCTGCCATGTAGGCAACTTTTGATGCTTCGGGATGAAATACTGAAGAGCCAATACCTATCAGCGCCACGGCCACCAACAAAAAATAATAACTGCCCGCCTGCGATAACAGTACAAGCCCTATAAGTGTAAAGCTCATACCAATTGCAAGGGAAAAAGGCTGTGGTTTTTTATCGGTGTAAAAACCTATAACCGGCTGTAACAGTGACGCTGCTATTTGAAAGGTAAATGTTATTAAACCCACCTGCGAAAAACTAAGATGAAAGGAATTTTTCACAAGCGGGTATATAGAAGGTATTAAACTTTGAATGGTATCATTGAGTAAATGCGAAAAGCTGATAGTTAATAAAATAGAAAAGATAGTATCTTTTGCGATTTTCTTTGTTTGAGTTGCTGTTGCTTCCGCTACGGTCGTATTCATCATCGGGTTTTGTTTCTTATTGAGTGCGAAAATAAAACACAAAGAATAATTATAAGCAAGTTTTAAGATTACAATAAAATTTTGAAGCGATATAGCGTTAAGTTCAAATCTTTATTTTCACCACATAGGAACAATAAACATATATCTACATAGAAAAATACAGGTACTTAAAGTATCCCGCCGGATTAGCCTTCAGATCAAAATTCAGCCTATGTGTATTTCTTATGTGCCTGGTGTTTCTATGTTGTAAAAAATTTTGATGACCCTCACTTTAAAAATCAGCGAGGTATCGAAATGAGCCTGGTAAGTGCGTAAATCAAAAAATGCAGATAAAATTTATTTATAAAAGAATGAACATTCATTTATATTTGCCTTTGCAATGAGGACAAGAGATGAAAATAAAGTACGCGCTATAAGGGAGACAGCCCTGAAAATGATGGTGAAAGAAGGACTTGAGGGTTTTAGTATGCAAAAGCTTGCGAAGGCTGCCAATGTTTCGCCTGCAACTATTTACATTTATTTTAAAGACAAGGAAGATCTCGTTGCTCAACTGTGCATGGATGCAGGTAAAAAAATGATGGACATTACTTTTAAAAATTTTGATCCTGCGATGAGCTTTAGCGAAGGGTTAAGAGTGCAATGGGCCAACAGGTCAAAATATTGTATGAAATACCCCGAACAGATGCATTTCCTGGAGCAATTGCGCCATTCGCCTTACAGTGAAAAGTTAACGGAAATGATGGGCGAAAATTTTAAAAAAGTAATGAACGATTTTGTCAACAACGCAATTAAAAGAAAAGAACTCGTAAAAGTTCCCATGGAGGTTTATTGGTCTATTGCGTTTGCACCACTTTACAACCTTGTGAAATTCCATATGATGGGTAAATTCATCGGTGGCAGTAAGTTTGTTTTAACAGACAAAATAATGAAAGAGACTTTTGAGCTCGTTTTAAAAGCATTAAAGCCTTAATCAACTTACACTTTACCCAAATGAATGTTCGCATTGTAAACACTGATCGAAGCTGTTTTTTAAAAGTACAAATAAAGAGCGCTATGAATATTTTAATCTTCAAAACCAACATCAGGCGTAAAAAGGACCTGAGTGTGATAAGCCCTCTTTTGTCTGCTTATGACTCAATAGTAAAATGGAATGCAGACAGGGATGATGCAGATAAAATTCTTCGTATAGTATCCACATCAAATGATCCCGTAGATATAATTAAAACTATTAACGGAGCCTGATATCATTGTGGGGAACTCCCCGATTAAAAAATTATTCAATAAAAAAATGACAACGAACAATCACACAACTCTGAAAAAGTTTTTACCTCACGAAAAATTGGTAATAGCAATACTTGCGCTTACCCAATTTACGGTAGTGCTCGATTTTATGGTAATGTCACCTTTGGGTGATATGCTTATGAAGTCAATGAATCTCAGCACTTACCAGTTTGGATTTGCGGTGTCCAGTTATGCATTTAGTGCAGGCATATCAGGTCTGCTTACCGCGGGGTTTGCAGATAAATTTGACAGAAAAAAATTGCTGATCTTTTTTTATTCAGGCTTTATTCTCGGCACTTTCTTCTGCAGTATCACCACATCTTACCCCATGCTTATCGCCGCACGTATAACAACAGGTTTGTTCGGCGGAGTCATAGGTTCTGTATCTATGGCTATTGTGGCTGATCTTTTCACAATTGACCGCCGGGGCCGTGTAATGGGTTTTATGCAAATGGGTTTTGGAGCAAGCCAGGTATTGGGCATCCCGATAGGCCTGTTCATTGCGAATAAATGGGGCTGGCAATCACCCTTTACCATGATAGCCGGTTTGGCAATTATTGTTTGTGTAGTTATCAGCGTGAAATTACAGCCTATTAATAAACACCTGAAAGTTCAAACGGACCGCAATGCGTTTGCCCACCTGGTTCATACTATTTCACAACGCAACTATCGCGTTGGATTCCTGGCAACAGCCCTGTTATCCTTAGGCGGTTTTATGATGATGCCCTGGGGCAGCGCATTTGCCATCAATAACCTGCATGTTACCCCGCACCAGTTACCGCTATTGTTTATGGTTTCAGGCATTAGCTCATTAATAGTAATGCCACTTATTGGTAAGCTTAGCGATAAGATAGATAAGTTTACAATCTTTGCAATCGCATCTGTGTGGATGATGGTAATGGTAATAATCTATACCAATCTCACACCCGTTCCCCTTGTGATAGTTTTAATGATGAACGTATTTTTTATGATAGGTATCATGAGTCGTATGGTACCGTCCCTTGCATTAACATCTGCGTTGCCAAAAATGCAGGACCGGGGGGCATTTATGAGCATAAGTTCCTCTTTGCAACAAATAGCAGGTGGTATTGCGGCGGCTGTTGGCGGCATGATAGTGGTACAAAAAAATAAGTTCAGCCCACTGGAACATTATAATACTCTGGGCTATGTAATAGTGGGGCTTTCATTTATAACGATACTTATGGTGTACCGTGTAAGCAGGCTCATAAAAACACAGCAAAAGATAAAAGCGAAAATTCCAAGACCTGCAGTGCCGGTTTTGGAATAAATACCCTTACAGATAACCTGTTTTATCAGGTTGTGTTATCATCTCCATTTGGCGATAAAGTTGCACAATTCATTTTTAAAATCTGTTGTATTATATAAAAACGGCCCGGTAATTTTATGACCGACTGTACAATTCTGTCGTTATTATACCAGGTATTGGCTAATTTCAAAGGCCGGATAATTTATTTTTGAATAAGCAGTTATCATTTAAGAACGTCACTGCAAGGTCGAATAACCATAGCACTATTCCCCGGCAATAAAACTCATAACGCTGTTTTTATAGCTAAGGCCGATAGGTATAGTGTCCTTCTCTGTTTCTATACTGCTTCCATATATACTTTTAATATGCCTGACTGCAACAATGAAAGATTTATGGACGCGTATAAATTGTTTCGCCGGCAATATTTTTTCCATCTCGGTCATGGTTTGATGCGTAACAAGTTTATAATCGGCTGTATGGATTTTAAGATAATCTTTCATTGCTTCAATATAAATGATCTCAGAAAAATTAACCTTAAAAAACTTATTGCCCGATTTAATAAAAATGCGTTCCGTGGACGCATGATCTTTTTCTGCAGCGAGCTTTGTATATAGCTTGCCTTCAACAACTTTGTTTATTGCTTTGCTGAAGCGTTCAAATGAAACGGGCTTTAGTAAATAATCGATCACGCTGAATTCGTAACTCTCCAGTGCATACTCCGCATAAGCAGTTGTAAGTATTACCAGCGGCGGATTTGACAATGTTCGCAAAAAATCCAGACCTGTAAGGCCCGGTAGTTGTATGTCAAGAAATATAATGTCAACTTCAAAATTCTTTAATGCGGCTGCTGCTTCCGATGCATTGCAGCACACTGCAACAACCTGGAAACCGGGCATCATTTGCAAATGGCTTTGGATCACCTGCCGGGCGAGAGCTTCATCATCTACTATCATGCATTTTGTCATGCGGCATAGGGATTTACAACCAGTGAAACGGTAAATGCATTATTATTTAAGATCGCATTGAGTGTATGTGCATTGGGATAAAACATCGTGAGGCGTTCCTTTGCATGCTTAATGCGCAATACGCTTTTTTCTGAAGCATGGATATCCGTTTGAATGATGTTGAGCTCATGCGACTCGGGATATAAAATTTCCAGCAGGCTTTTGCTGTTCCTGATACTCGTTCCGTTGATTCGTTTTGCCTGTGTTTCAAGATCTATATTTGTATTGTTCACTACATTCAATGTGATTTTTTTTTGTTCAGCTTTTATTGTTACATACACAAAAGGGCCAGGTGTTGAATCGTTCATTGCATGTTTAAAGCCATTTTCAATAAAAGAGATAAATAAAAAAGGTTCTATCATAATTCCTTTCGTGTCGCCTTCAACAGTAAAGCGCACGTCTGCTTCATATCTTATCTTTTCAATTTCTATATAATTGCGGATGAACTCAATTTCTTTATCCAGTAATATTTTAGGCTCATTGCATTCATAAATAAGGTAACGCATAATATCAGCCAGCCTAATGATCACATCGGGTGCTTTGTCTGATTTCTGCAGGCTCAGCGAATAAATGCTGTTAAGTGTATTGAAAAGAAAATGAGGGTTCAGTTGCGACTGCAGGTATTTCAACCTGAACATGGTATTATCTTTTTGCAGGCCAGCCTTCATCTCTTCTTCATCAAATAATTTTTTAAGGAACGCTATGGCCACTGCAATCAACATATTTACCAGGCCCCATAATGCGCCCGTGACAAGTGCCCGTGGATAAGATGAAACGTAAAATTCCTCAGATGGTGATAAAGAGAATATCGTAATGACCGCGTTAATACCAAACAGAAGAATCTGTATAAAAATAAAAAATGCAGCGCTTGTGAAAGCAAATGCGACAGGACGTTTTTCAAAAAGAAACGACGGTACCGCTGATCTTGAATACAAAATGTATAGCGGAAGAGTAGCCAGGTTACTGATCAATAATACCGGCCAGAACAGTGCATCGTACCAAAAGAAAGCAACTGCATTGATCATTGGGCTTAATAGGGCAAAAGCGGTCCAAAAGAACAGTTCCGTTTTGTGAGGACGGCTTATTTTGCGGTCGTTATCGTATTCCATTTTTCGTTAGTTGAGGCTATAAAATTATTGCATAGGTTGCAGCATCCGAAGCAATGACAGGAATATTTTTTCGTCATGCGGGCTTCCCGTTTTGCCGAATACTTATTGCATGATGACGAAATAAATCTTATTATAATGCCTGTTTTTTTCAGGAAGAGTAAATAATCTAAACTAAGATTTGCCTGATTTTTTACGATTTATATGATTTTGAAAGAGGGTATTTCAATTAATCGCGGAAATTAAATAAATCACAAAAGTTATAGCCACGTGACTTATATTGGTCTTTAATCATAATAATCCTTCAATCTTAAAAATCCCTGGTTCAGACAAACAGGTAATCTTTCAATCCTAAAAACCATAGTTCTCATTTCGCTTTCTTCAGTATTCGTTTCCTGTGTTGTAAACCCCACATCTGAAGTTCCTCAATTAACTTTTCCAGTGTTTTACCATAAGTTGTCATAGAATATTCCACTACAACAGGTACCGCGTCGTATACCGTTCTTTTTACAAGCTCGTTCATCTCAAGCTCTCTTAATTCTTTTGATAACATTTTGTCTGTAATACCCGGTATTTGTTTCGCAAGCTGGCTAAAGCGCCTGTTGCCGAAGGACAATGCAATAATAATAGGCAACTTCCATTTACCGCTTAAAATATCCAAAGCATCCCGTACAGGAATTATTGCTTTAGTGCAACTTTCATGAGTCCTTTCTGTATGTTGTATTGTTTTTTCCATAAAAAAATTTGAGCTATCCTAAAGTATAGTACTATACATTTGGAAAGTACTATATAAAGTATAGCGAATGTACGTACATTTGCGTATTAAACAAAAAAATAAAGACATTTATTATGGAAAGTACAACATGGGTTTTAGACCCGACACATTCAGAACTTCAGTTTAAGATTAAACACCTCATGATCTCTTCAGTAAGCGGCCGGTTTAATCAATTCAAAGGTACCGTAGAAACCAGCGGTGATGATTTTACTACAGCAAAGGTTCATTTCGAGGCAGATATAAATTCAATTTCAACCAATAACGCGCAACGTGATGAGCATTTAAAAGCTGCAGACTTTTTTCATGCAGAAAATCATCCAAATCTCGTATTTGAAGGAGAAAAAATGGAGAAAACAGCCGACGATGAATACAAGCTATATGGGACAATAACTATCAAAGGTATAAGTAAAGAACTTGTATTGAATGTCGAGTTTGGCGGCATAACAACTGATCCCTGGGGAAATACAAGAACAGGCTTTTCAGTATCCGGGAAGATCAACCGGCAGGATTATGGAATCAGCTTTGGCGCTGTATCAGAAACGGGCGGTTTGTTATTGGGAGATGAGGTAAAGATAAATGCCAATGTACAGTTTGTAAAACAAGTGGAAGTGGCGGTTATGGCCTAAACTGTGATTTGCGTGTCTGAACTAAGATTTATAGGATTACAGGATTGCCATGATTAAGAGACAATGTTAATCGCGGGAACTATAAGCTTTGCGATGAATAGAATACTTTTGGTCAGAATCATATCCATCATAATAATCATATAAATCTTAATCCGGACAATCCTGTCTATCCTTCAATCTTAAAAATCCTGGTTCAGACATCAAAAAAATCATAGTTCAGACATCACTCCAACCCCGGTAATATCTTTTCAATTTCAGCTCTTCTTGATTCATATTGAATAGGTAATTTTAAATTTTTACCCAGGTCATTGATGGGTTCATCAATTGTGAAGCCCGGGTTCTCTGTGGCTATTTCAAATAGCACTCCACCGGGTTCCCGAAAATATACCGAATGAAAATAATTACGATCTATCACAGAAGTAGGATTCAATCCCATTGATGCCAGCTTATCATGATACATAATTTGCGCAGCATCATCCGCTACTCTGAAAGCAACGTGATGAACAGTTCCCCCAGCTACGTGCCCCCTGTGTTCCGGTACTTCTACAAGATCTATTATGGCAGCGGTTTCAACAGCATCTGTTACAAATCTATACCGGTTTACTTTTTGTTCCAGGAGCTTATATCCAAAAACACCTGTGAGAATGTCTACGGTTTTTTCCACCTTAGATAGCGTTAATGTTATATTGTGAAAGCCGTGCGTTGCTACATTTTCATTTACTTCTCTGGTAACCCAGGGCTTCCGGCTATCCTTCTCAGAAGGAACGGTTAACTCCAGTTTTAAACCATCAGGATCCAGAAACGTCAGGTATTTTTCATCAAATTTTTCAGCAACTTTATTATAAGTAATATTAAATTCCTCAAAGCGCCTGATCCAGAAATCAAGGCTTTCTTCGGGAACAGAGTAACCGATTTCAGTCGTCATTGCCGTTCCTCTTCTGCCCGTAGTAATACCTTCCCATGGGAAAAAAGTCAAAATAGTTCCTGGTGATCCGACCTCATCCCCGAAATAAAAATGGTAGGTATAAGGGTCGTCAAAATTTACTGTTTTTTTTACAAAACGCAATCCCAACACTTTCGTATAGAAATCATAATTACGCTTTGCATTGCCAGCTATTGCCGTGATATGATGGATGCCGAGGATTTTTTGTTCCATTTTTGAATGTTATTGGTTTATTGGTTTATTGGTTTAGAAGTTTAGAAGTTTAGAAGTTTAGGAGGTTTAGGAGGTTTAGAGGGTTTTGATGTTGACTATTAACCTTGGCCATTGACCATTGACCATTGACCATTCACAATTTAAACATATGCTCATTCACCCAATTGAGTTCATCATCATTAACGGTATGTGCCATACCCGTATAAATTTTCAGGGTAACTTCAGCACCCAGCTTTTCCAATATTTTTTTAGATTCTTCGGAACGTGTCACCGGAACATGTGGGTCCCTGTCGCTGTTGCCAATGAAAACCTTAGTTTTTTGAAAATTGCCCCTGTAATTTTCATCCTGCAATACGTCACCGATAAGGCCGCCCGTAAACGCAATAATCCCTCCGAATGGCTGTGCATTCTGTGTTGCAAATTCCAATGCGAGACAGGCGCCTTGTGAAAAGCCAAGAATGAAAACCTGCTCGCTTTTGAACCCTGCTACAATAATATCGATCAGAATTTCCTTTAAAACCTGCAACGCTGAACTTAACCAGGGTTCATTTTGTTGCCGCGGTGAAAGAAAGCTATAAGGATACCATTCGTTATTAGTTGCCTGCGGGGCTATGATATGAGTATCCTGCAATTTCAAATACTCCGAAAGCGAAATAATATCCTCTGCGTTTGCGCCCCTGCCATGTAACATGATCAGGACTTTTTCTGCTTCTTTTAACGCAATACCTTCTGTTATTATATTTTTAATATGTCCCGCCATAAATTTTGAATTTATTTGTACACAGTTAATTTGAATTTAGCTAATTTTTATTTCATATTGAGTAATGTAACATGTGCCGCGACTGCAAACCAGTTAACCTTCCTTTTTATATAAACGCCCTGGTAACAGTTCTGCCCGGTCATTTCTTTACCATTTGTCTTTAATATAAAAGTTGTATAAGCGGTTATTAATCCAACATTGTCTGTAACCAGCCGAACGTTAATACTGTCAATATTTATAGAAACAGTTTCCTGTTTGTTTAAATTATTTATGATGTCACTCCTGGTCATTCTGGCGCCTTTCGGAGATTTTAATACGAAATCATCAGCAAATTTTATTCAAAGTTGCAGTATCCTTTTTAATATATGAATTAAGCCAATCCTGGTTAAGTTTTGTCAGCTCTTCAATGTCTTTATTTTGCGAAATACATTTTGAAAAACTACTGTCAACAAATAAAAAGTAGCCACTTTGGCATTAATAATAACTTTAGCCCGGTTAAGTAAAGAGGTTTGCAAAGTTAGTAACGTCATCAGGACTTAGCCATCAACCTCACTGATTTCTTAATTAAATTTATGAAATCAATTTAAGTGGAACAACACTCTTTCATTCCTAAAATTTTCTCACGATTATAACGCCTGAAATGATCAATAGTATTCCAATGATTCGCCAGATATTTATACTATGCTGTTGTGCAACCAACACATTAAAATGATCCAGTAACACGGCAATTATTACTTGCCCTGCCACAACCAACCCAAATGTAAGTGCAGGGCCTATGCGCGGGAAAGCAAGAATAGTTGCAGTCAGGTAGAATGCTCCTAATATTCCACCAAACCAAACATAAGCAGGAGCAGTCTTCAAACCGGCAAATGATACATGCTGTTTTGTAAGGATACTATAAAAAACAATAGCTATAGTGCCAACTATAAAAGAAATCATTGCTGCATGTACCGGGCTTTCGAGTGCTTTCCCAAGCCTTGAATTAAATCCTGCCTGGATAGGCAAAAATGCTCCTGAAAGGAGTGCTATAATTATCCAAGTTATTTTCATAGTTATATTTTTTCACTGGTATCGTCATTAAAAGGCCGCGCAATAAATGCATTACTAAAAATTCCAGGCAGAAGTCTTAGGATAATGACCCTAGTTTTCGAAAAAAATTCAAGCCCTCTTAAAACCTGTGCTGTTTGTTCCTGGACGATCCAATGCCCCGCGCCCGTAATTTTTACTTCAGTCACAGTAATGGCTACAAGCCGGCAATGGTCTGCAAGATAAGAAGCGGCAGAAAATTCAGCTCCCATTGCCAGCAATGGCATCCCGAGTTTATGTTTCATAAATTCAAGATTATCTTTGGCATCCTCCGGAAATGCACCAAACCAATGAAAAGCTCCCGTGGTTGCGCCCGGCGTGGCGTAAGCCCTGATAAATTCATTAGCATCTTCTTTTGTAAATGTTTCGGGATGCCCCACCACAGTCCAGAAGTCTGTCATAAATTCTTTAACCTTACCTGCAACAATATCTCCGGAAACCGGTCGTGCAAAAAAACCAAACCACCAGAGCTTATTATATAAATCAGACCAGACAGGTTCGACACCCGGCAACAAGGCATCCATTAATGCAACCTTTTTCACTTCGCTTCCAAATTGCGCGGCGTAAGCGTATGCAACCATTAATCCAATATCATGACCGGCAAGATTGATTTTAGTATAACCCAGTTTTTTCATCCATTCATGCAGATCTGCCGCCATTGTTTTTTTATCATAGCCACCGGCCGTCTTTTCTGACTCCCCTACTCCTCTAAGATCAGGAGCTATGATTGTAAAATGTTTGGAGAGCTCCGGCATTATTCTATTCCACATATACCAGTTTTGACCAAAGCCATGAACCAATAACAATGGCTCGCCTTTACCACCGGTTACATAATGAATTTTTACACCATTAGCCATTGCATATTTATGTTCAAATCCCCGAGGTGGTGATGCAGGTTTACCTGATTGTGCGATGGTATGAACGCAGAATAACATCGGAAGTGTTGCATATATAAATAAGGTAATTACTTTTTTAATGTTTTATATTTTTGGGGATTGAACAATAAATTTATGATTTTCTATTTTAAAACCTGGCCACGAATTCTCTCGAATTAAAACAGAAGAAAGGCCACGTATCACACAGATTAATACGGATTACTTGCATTTAATTTGTGTAAATTAGTGTAATTCGTGGCTAAATATTTACATTGTAAAATTGAAATGATTGACACTTGATATTTGCCCCTTTTGCCCCTCGCTTCTTGCTTTTTGTTTCTTGCTTCTTGTTTCTTGTTTCTTGTTTCTTTCACCGTATCGGGTCATGCACAGTAACCAGTTTTGTCCCATCAGGAAAAGTAGCTTCTATCTGTACTTCATGGATCATTTCGGGAATACCTTCCATTACATCTTCGCGGGCTAAAATGGTAGCTCCGTATTGTATTAATTCAGCAACAGTTCTTCCATCACGTGCAGCTTCCTGCAGGCGGCTGCTGATAAGTGCGATAGATTCCGGATAGTTCAATTTTAATCCACGGGCTTTACGTTTCTCAGCCAGTTCCCCGCAAGAAATAGCATAAGCTTTTCTGTTTCTCTTGGTGTTAAGTGCATTAAATAAATTTCTGAAGTTTACCACATCAGTCAATCGCAGATGATAATTGTAAAAAGAATTATTAGGAATAAAAAAGCCGGGAGACTATTTTAAATATATAAACCACAAAATATCCCGAATGCGCAGGTGCTGCAGAGAATAATTAAAAAAACCCGCAGATTAGTGCAGGCTTTCATGGAATATTCTAATCCCAGGGGTAAGTGTTTTAAATGGATAAATTGGATGCCATTTTATTGGCTGGTTTCTTTGGATATTGGGTTGGTTACAGGTAATGAATTTAAAAATAGAAGTTGACTGATATTGGATTTTATTGGTTTGTCTGAGTTTGGTAAACGGCTTTTTTCAGTGGATCTGCATATTTTTGATTAATGTTTGTTGAACATCAATCAACTTCTGGTACAAAGATACACAGGGCATGTTCCATGCACAAGAGCAGTACTGCTTAATTATCCATGTGCTGAAATTACGGACATGAAAGTAAAACTACTTTACAATACCCGCGGGTTATAAAACCAATATTTATAAGTAAACCAAGACCCATTCCAGGCAAGGCCTTCCAACATAAAGGTTTCGCTGTTTTTTATCTGAAACGTTCAAGGATATTGTTGAATAATCCTCCGAAAACCTTCTTACAACCTTCAAAAAGAATGAATAATGAGCAATAGCTGATCGCCCGGTTAATTCGGTTCATATTAAGTTTCAGACCTAACATTAATAAAAATGTAAAATCGTTGCATCAAACCGGAAAAACCGAAGCATCTAACTTGCAATAACAACAGTTAAGAGTTACGGCCTTCTTTTGATTATTCCTTTAGATCAAAAATATATAATTAAGTATCGTACAGTTAATTGCGACTAATTCAAACCTCTTTTACAAAAAGCTCCCTGTTTTAATAATTGCCTAAAACTTTCTTTTGTGAATTATAACCGACTGTAAGAGCCCGTGAGCCCCGGGTATGATAATTAAGAAAATATCCAATTAAAAAAACCTGCTGATTAGTGCAGGCTTTTATGGAATAATTTTAATCCC
>JBDTZL010000129.1:0-4961 GCA_040005125.1 Ginsengibacter sp. | reverse complement strand
ATAATTGGTAAATATTTTTTCCAGATATGATTATACATGTAAGAAATCTAATTTAATTTTTATTTCAGAAGGGCATATCCGGAAAAGGGAAACCGGTAACTTGGTGTAAATATAGGTTAACCGTATTTAGTATAAAATTAATGTAAATTTTTACCATTATAAATAATTAGAAAACAAACCTTAAATAAAAATAAATATTCAAAGAAAAATGAATATGATAAAATATACATATGATACCGGCTAAATATGGCCATTTCAGTTGAATACCTTGTGATATGGGGATAATTTACAATTAGTAATTCATTTTAATATAAGTATAGAAAAGTATTGTAACTTATAGTTTCTTTTAAAAATAAAGGCGTAAAAAAAGTTATTTAAAAAAAATCCCCTGACAAAAACTGTCCAGGGGAAATCCTGATTAAAACTACACACACTTTTTTTTATATTGTCCTTTGTTTTTAAAACTTTATTTAAAAATAGAAGTCGAATTTAGTTTCGAAACGCTAAGTTTTGTTTATTTTGTTACTTCTTTTTATATCGTTTAGTATTTGGTTGCTAATACTTATTAATCGGATGAGGAATTTTTTATTTTTGTTTTGTAGTGTTGAGCCAGGGGTTAATAATATAAAACAGATTTTTTTGACTTTTGCTTGATTTTCTGCGGCTGAATTATTCTGAGGCGTTGTAAAGATTTCTTATTGAAAATCTTACCTGCTTATAACCACTTGTAAATTAATGTTACATCTGCATCTAGTATTCATTAAATTTGTTCCAATCCCAACTTTCTAACTGAATGGCATTAATCGAACTTAAACTTCCTGAATCTCTCTCGCGGGTATTAAATATTCCCATAAGCTCTCCCAGGAGGCAACAGTTAAAAGTATTAATAAAATTGTTAAAAAAATCGCGTTTTACAGAATTCGGTCAAAAATACCTCTTCGATGAAATTCTTTTAAGCAGGCATCCCGGCAAAGCCTTTCAGCAAGTAGTCCCTACATATAATTACAGTAAAATATTTCATGAATGGTGGTACAGGGCTCTTGATGGCAAACCTGATGTTTGCTGGCCCGGTATTATTAAATTTTTTGCTTTAAGCAGTGGCACCAGTGATTCGTCGAGTAAATATATACCGATCACCAAAGAACTTATAAGAGCTAACACTCTTACCAGCATACGACAGCTTATAAGTTTAGCCTCATATACAAATGTGCCCAAATCATCGGTTGGCAAAGGCTGGCTTATGCTGGGTGGTAGTACGCATCTGCAAAAATCGGCCACTTATTATGCAGGCGATCTCAGCGGGATACAGGCAAAAAATATTCCCTTCTGGTTCCAGGGGATGTATAAACCAGGCAGGAAAATTGCCAAACAAACAGATTGGTCAAAAAAACTGGATGAAATTGTGGAAAAAGCCCCGGAATGGGATATTGCTTTTCTCGTAGGTGTGCCTGCATGGGTGCAGCTTTGTATGGAAAAAGTAATAGAAAGGTATAATCTTAAAAATATTCACGAAATATGGCCAAATCTTGCATTTTACGTGCATGGCGGAGTGGCACTCGAGCCTTATAAAAAAGGATTCAATAAATTACTGGGTAAGCCTATTACATTTATAGAAACCTATCTTGCAAGCGAAGGATTTCTTGGCTATCAAAACAGGCAGGATGCCAAAGGAATGAAGCTTGCCATTAATAATAATATTTTTTTTGAGTTTGTCCCCTTTGATGATAAAAATTTTGACAGCGAAGGAAATATGGTTGAAAATGCCGAGATATTAATGATACACGAAGTTGAAGAAAACAGGAATTACGCGATTCTTATAAGCACCAATGCCGGCACCTGGCGCTATCTTATTGGCGACACCATCCAGTTTGTTGATATTGAAAAAAGTGAAATTATTATTACCGGGCGTACCAAACATTTTCTCAGCCTGGTAGGGGAACACCTGAGTGTCGATAATATGAACAGGGCTATAAAATTAGTGAGTGAAGAACTCAATATTTCCATAGGGGAATTTACGGTTGCCGGGGTTCCTTATGGCAGTTTTTTTGCTCATCACTGGTTTGTTGCTACAGATGATAACGTGAATTCGGAAACCCTGAAAATATTGATTGACGAAAAGCTTAAAGAGCTTAATGATGATTATGAAGTGGAAAGAAAACATGCACTCAAACATATATTTGTTGATGTACTTACTGAAGCAACTTTCATGAATTTTATGAAAGCCAAAGGCAAAGTTGGCGGCCAGCATAAATTTCCGCGGGTGCTTAAAGGAAAAATGCTGGAAGACTGGCAAAAATTTTTAAAAGGTGAAAGGGTTTAATTTTTTCATTTAATTAATCAATCTCCGCACATCGGTTGCAATTTAAATTGTAGTTTTATCCCTCCTGCATTTTTATAAATACAAAACGCTTCTTTTTTTAATATGGAAGATGTAATTGAAGCAATACTTAAAGGTCTTGCAATGGGATTGCTCCTGGTCATTTCTGTTGGTCCCGTTATTTTCACAATAATCAAACAAAGTATTAACAATGGCAAAGAGGGCGGGTTTAGCTTTATTATCGGTGTGTGGGTCAGTGATTTTGTTGTTGTGGTTTTGAGTAATGTTTTTTCTGAACTTGTTACGCATCTTCTCGCTTTTAAAAAACCAATCGGTATCGTGGGAAGTCTTTTTTTAATAGGTATGGGCGTGTATTATCTTTTTTTTAAAAAAGTACCGCTGCATCCCGAAGATATTTCATTGCCCCCGCTAAGGGCCAGTGACCACGCCCAGATCGCACTCCAGGGTTTTTTACTCAATACGCTTAACCCTGCTGTATTGGCTTTCTGGCTTACTGCAGCTACCGCAATTGCAATAACACACACTATAAAAGAACGCATTATTATTTTTACCACCACCCTCCTTATCAATATGACTGCAGATGTGGCCAAGGTAACACTGGCAGGCAGATTGAGGTCAAAGCTCACAGTAAAAAATATACGCGTAATTAATAAAATATCGGGATTAATCTTACTCATTTTTGGCACAGTATTGCTGGTAGGTGTCTTATTCTTTGTAAAAAAACGGTTACAGTCATGAAGCCGGTATTTGTTTCTATCATATTTACTTTGTGTTCCATTTACTGTATCGCACAACCTTCCGATTTACTTATCCTGAAAAAAAATAACCGCACATTGCAAACTTTTTTTCCCGGGAATGAAATGGCCTTCAGAACATCTGCACGATATTATGATGGTTTCGTTCGGTATATTAATCACGACTCTTTATTTCTTATTCAGTATGACATACGGCAAATACCAACCAGCCTTGGTGTATATATGGTGGATACAGTTGCTACGTATCCCTTTGCTGTGAATTACAAAGAAATAATTGGTTTTGGGCAAATGAAAAAGAATAAATTCGATTGGAGTGGTTCAGGTGGCGCTCTTCTTGGGGGAGGCGCTCTTTTAACTACTGTTGGTATGGGTACCTGGTTATTTACAAAACCAAATACACGATATTACGCCAGTCCCTATCTCGTTGGTGGTTCAGCCATTCTTGCAGGTATCGGTTATCTCCTTATAAAATCAGGTAATAAAGGAATGATGCTGGGTAAAAAATATTCTCTTGAATACATTACAGTGAAATAAATTAATTTTTTGACAACTAAAATAAAAGGAAAAAAGCGGACATTACCTGCCAGGATCTTACGCATCATTGCAAAAGTTTTTCTATATGGCTTCATTTTTTCTTTGTTATATATTCTTTTGTGTAAGTGGATAAATCCCCCGGTTACGATCACGCAACTTTGGAGTTTGTTTGGTGGTAACGGCCTTCACAGGAAATATATAGATATAAATAATATGGGCTCCAATGCAAAGCTTGCCGTTATGGCGGGGGAAGATCAATTGTTTCCGGATCATAACGGGTTCGATTTTAAAAGCATTCAAAAAGCAATGAAGCACAATCAAAAAAGTAAATCACTTCGGGGTGCCAGCACCATAAGTCAGCAGGTTGCAAAAAATGTTTTCCTGTGGCAGCACGGAGGTTATTTTCGCAAAGGGCTTGAGATCTACTTTACTTTCATGATTGAAAAAGTATGGAGTAAAAAAAGAATCCTTGAAATGTACCTGAATGTTGCAGAAATGGGTGACGGAATTTTTGGGATTGAAGCCGCTGCCGAACACTATTTTCATAAACACGCGAAAGACCTGTCCAGGAAAGAAGCGGCGCTTATTGCAGCCTGCCTTCCCAATCCAAAAGATTATACGATACAACCCTTGTCCGCACATGTTGCTGTACGCTATTCCTGGATATTAAGGCAAATGAATAATCTTGAAGAAGATCCCGATATACAGGAGCTGCTGAAATGAAACTTTTATTTATCCACTTCTTTCTCTATAAAATCTATCGCTTTCCCCAATCTTTCTTCATAATTGCCGCTAATGTCGATCCATGGCGCAGATTGATTTACCATTAAATCCCTATAAAAATGAAGTAATCTATTTCTTGTTTCCACATCCGGGTATTCCCTCAAATTATCTATAACCCATGGCAGATCTGCATTGCAAAGCAGGTAACCATCATACTTTCTGTCAGCAATACGGTTCAATATCCAGTTGTGGCATTTATTAAAAACGTATTCGCACCATACCTTCATTACGTACATGTCGGTGTCGATGAAAAGCAGCCCTGAGCTGTGAGTTGTGAGTTGTGAGCTGTGAGCCGTGAGCTGTGGCAGCCCAAAGCTGATGGCTGATGGCTGATGGCTGACGGCTGATATCTGGTACCTGATACCTGCTTCTTCCAAGTCAATTTGTCCCTTCGCAATAGTGAGCAGATCATCATAGGTATAATCCATTCCATTTTTTTCCAGGTATTCCCTTGCATATTCCCGCACCCAAATGGTATGATAATGTTTAGCAAGCTGGCTGCACAGAGTGCTTTTACCTGTAGACTCGGGGCCGATTACAACAAATTTTTT
>JBDTZL010000196.1:0-16860 GCA_040005125.1 Ginsengibacter sp. | reverse complement strand
CTTTTTATTTTAATAAGGCCTTCAATTACAACGGTGCTGCATTTCATTGCATCCTGAACATTGGTTCCTTTAAATAATTCATCAATAAGGATCAGCCATTTGCGGCCATCATTAATTTTAAGGATTGTATTTTTTATTCTTTGAACTTCATTGAAAAAATAGCTTTCACCTTTTACTACGTTGTCTACAACATTAATGTTACTTAGCAAGCCGTCAAACAAGGACAGCTCCATGGATTTTGCGGGAACACCCATACCAGTATGGGCGAGAAAAACAGCGCCTCCAACAGCCTTTATGAAGGTACTTTTACCGGCCATGTTTGCCCCCGTTAAGAAAACAAAATTATTGCGCTCGTCAAGTTTCAGGTCATAAGCTATAGGCTCTGTAAGTAAAATGTGGTATAAGGATTCCACTTTCAATATTGGCTTTTCCGATACAATAAACTGCGGAAATACCAAATCAAATTCATGTACTGCCATTGCCATTCCATACCATGCATCCAGCAGGAAATAAATTTCTATAAGCTCTTCCAGATTTTGCCTGAAATGATATCTTAAATAATGGGCAAGGCCAAGCATCTCTGCCATAGAAAGATCACTCATTTTATCCTTTGCTGTGATAATACCCAGCTGATGTTTTTCAATTAAAACAAAAGCCTTTTGCAAAATCCTTTTTAAATTTTCCGGTGCGTCATCCTTCAAAAAAATTGCAATGATCTTTTGAATGCCCTTTATAAAATCAAAAGCATGGCCTGCTGAATATTTTGCCAGGGAATAATCAGGCGCATGAAATATTTTGTAGAAATAAGCAGAAGAGGGGGTAGGCCTGGCCGGAATGGCATCAAAAATGGTTTCGTAAAACTTATAGATCACCATTATAGAACCATTACTTATGATAAGTGGCCATTCCTCCTTTTTTCGAAGAATTACCTGCAGTGTATTTTGTACATTCTGAATGGAAGCAATGTCGCCTAAAGACTTACTAAAAATTGATTTCAGCTTTTCGCGGCCCCCAACAGTACGGGTAAAATTCAATTTATTAAAAATTGAAAATTCGTCATCATGTTGAAAAACCGCAAGATCATTTAAAGTAGTTTTGTCTGTTTCCATCCGGGTTAAAACTTTAATTTCGTTCTAAAACTTTTAAATTGTTACTGCTTATTTGAATTCTCTGGTTACTTCAATTTTCCCCGCAATGTTGCTATTAGATTCTTCAGGGTCTTGCGCCGGAATCCACAACTCATTATGTATTTCTCCACCTACATTTTGAATTTCAAATTTACTTACATACTTTTTTGAAATTGCAAACCTTGTCACAAAGCCTGAGCCCGATGCAGGAACATTCCAATCTCTTGCTATTTGAATAGCATATTCTTCGTTAATCACCGGATAAAAAATCGGTTGGCCTGGAAGCCTGGGCGGAAATTTTGTCCAGCCTGAATGCTCTATCAAAAGGAGTTCTTCAGGGCCCACCGGCCTGTAAAGTATGGTCAATTCCTCTGTTTGCATAATTATCCTGGTAGTTTGCGGTAAATCGCTTTTTAAATGACTTTCTTTTTATATGGAGCTGTTACCTGTTGAAAGAAAGCCGTTCTCCTTTTATAGATTCATCAAACAGGTGCTTTCCATAATTGTCCTCTCGCTTGTACACACAATTCCCATTCACAAAAGTTTGAATAATGGCCGCAGGAAATGTATATTCTTCCAATGGGCTCCATCCACACTTGTACAGGATATTTTCTTTTTTTACCTGGGTTGTTGTATTTAAATCTACCACTACCAGGTCGGCAAAATATCCTTCTCTTATGTATCCCCTGTCAGCAATTTTAAAACAATCAGCAACCGCATGGCTCATTTTTTCTGCAATTTTTTCCAGTGACAACTGCCGGCCCGCCCGCAGGTTTTTCCCTCGTTTATAATAATCCAGCATCAGTAATAATGAATGCTGTACCAACGGAAGACCCGAATGAGCATGCTCATACGGACCTTGTTTTTCGTCCCATGTATGTGGCGCATGATCGGTAGCAATCAAATCCAAACGATCATCCAGGAGGGCTTCCCAAAGAGAATCTTTATTTTTCGCTTCTTTAATTGCAGGGTTACACTTAATCAAATACCCCAATTCTGCATAATCATCGGCAGTAAAATGCAAATGATGAACACAAACTTCCGCAGTAATTTTTTTATCTTTTAACGGAACATCATTACCAAAGAGCCCAAGTTCCTTTTCGGTTGAAATGTGCAGGATATGAAGCCGGCTATCATATTTCTTTGCCAGTGATACAGCATAGGCAGAAGATTGATAGCATGCATTTTCATCCCTGATCAATGGGTGATCATGCGGAGATAAAATCTGTTTTGCATCTTTGATCCGCCGGTAATTTTCGGTAATTATTTTTTCATTTTCGCAATGTGTTGCGATAAGCAATTCGCTTTCTGCAAATATTTTACTGAGCGATGCTTCATTATCTACCAGCATATTTCCCGTACTGGATCCCATAAATATTTTTACACCACAGATATCTTTTTTCTTCCGGTTCATTTTTAAAACTTCATCGGCATTGGTGTTGCTGGTGCCCATGTAGAAAGAATAATTTGCCAATGAATTATGTCTCGCTATATTATATTTATCTTCCAGTAATTGTTCAGTAAGCGCATTGGGTATCGTATTGGGCATTTCCATAAATGAAGTGATGCCTCCTGCAACAGCCGCTTTACTTTCGGTATATATGGTTGCTTTATGTGTTAAGCCCGGCTCTCTAAAATGCACCTGGTCATCAATAACTCCGGGAAACAGGTGCTTATCCTTTCCATGTATTTCAATGAAGTTTTCTTTCACATTAATATTATTATCAATTCTTTCAATATGTCCCCTTTTTATATAAATATCTTTTTCCTCAATATTCCTATCGTTGACAATTGATATCTGCTTAAAAAGATAATTTTGCATACCTTGAAATTAAATAATTAAGACCCAACCCAATGCAAAATATAAAAAGCCTCTCTATACTGCTTGGATTTATTTGTCCGTTTATAATAATTGCGCAAACAACTTATATTCCTGAAGGATCCAAAGAAGTTCAGTTTATTGACAGGCTTGAAATCAAGCAGGGCCAAAATACCAATTTTAATTATTCTACTTTAAAACCTTACAGCAGGCGTTCAGTTGTACAGGAAGCTGAATATTTTGACAGCGCACGTCTCGGTTACTCTAACTCTCTTACAGTGCAGGATGCACAACAACAATGGGCCGGCCTTAACCTTACAAAGATTGATGAATACAATCTTCACAACGTACTTATGGATAATTCCGAATGGGTAACCGGCTCAAAAGAAAGTTTTTTGAGTAAAAAACCTGTTCTGAAAAATTTTTATGTTACCAAACCAAACCTGTTGGAAGTAAATATAAAAGATTTCTTTCTTGCGCTGAATCCTGTAGTATACTATCAAATGAGTAAAGAGTCATCTGATGACGAAAATATTTTTTATAACAAAAGAGGTATAACAGCCCGGGGTGTAATTGCTAACCGTATTGGATTTTCAACTACCCTTACTGATAACCAGGAAAGAGGCCCCCTGTTTTTTCAAAGCAGGGTAAATGCTTTTCACGCGGTACCCGGTGTTGGTTTTTATAAGAGTTTTAAAACTACGGGATATGATTATTTTGATGCCAGGGGGTATGTAACTTTTAATGCTACAAAATATATTGACTTCCAGTTTGGATATGATAAAAATTTTATAGGCGACGGTTACAGAAGCCTTTTCCTCAGCGATTTTGGAGATAGCTATTTATTTCTGAAGATCAATACAAAAATATGGAAGTTCAATTATCAAAATCTTTTCATGGAACTGATGCCGCAGTACGCAAAAAGTGGTGATAATTTATTGGACAGAAAGTATGCAGCGATGCATCACCTGAGCATAAACGCTACCAAATGGCTAAATCTGGGCGTGTTTGAAAGTGTAATTTTTGGCAGAAAGAACAGGTTTGATTTCGAATACCTGAATCCTATTATATTCCTGAGGCATATCGAGGGCACTGTTGGAAGCCCCGATAATGCCTTCGCCGGTGCAGACTTCAAAGCCAATGTTGCCCATCATTTTCAATTTTACGGGCAACTTCTTTTAGATGAATTCCTTTTAAAAGAAATTACAAAAAATAATGGGTATTGGGCAAATAAATTCGGCTACCAGCTGGGCGCAAAATATGTGGATGCGTTTACGGTTAAAAATCTGGATCTCCAGTTTGAAACCAACAGGGTAAGGCCTTTTACCTATTCCCATTATGATTCTGTTGCCAATTACACACATTACAATCAGCCGTTAGCGCATCCGTTAGGAGCCGGTTTCCAGGAATTTATCGGGATTGCCAAATACCAGCCTGCACCCAAATGGTACCTCAATGCAAGAGCTATTTATTATTACCAGGGCCTGGATTCGGCCGGAGAAAATTTTGGAAGCAATCCATTTGAATTATATAGCACACGCACCAGTGATTTTGGTTACTTTGTTGGAAGTGGAAATAAAATCAAAGTGCTCAATGCCTCACTTGTTGTATCTTATGAACTAAGGGAAAATCTTTTTATAGAAGGCTCTTACCTGTATCGTAAAGTTACCGGAGCAACCAGTGCCAACGTTTTTGGATTTGGAGTAAGATGGAATGCCGCAAGAAGAGAGTATGATTATTAGACGGCACCCCTAACTCCTGAAGGGGGCATTCAACCTCTCCAATATTATTTATATTTTATTAAATTCAAACATGTTATTGCCGATAAAGAGAAAGGAGCAATCATTCGCATAAACCCCCGATTAGTTTCCTTCTCTTCGGGAAGAGCCTGCCCAGAGCTTGCCTAACGGGGTTGCGGATGGGCTTTTTATTCCACCGTAAGCGAAAACGTAATCATTTTAGAATTGATCTTATCTATTACATTGGAATAGCGGAGATCCGGATCGCGGTCGTGCACGTTAACGAGACCGCTGCTGAGCTTTATTTCGGGAGATAAAACAAAGTACGGGAAATAGATATTAAATCCCAGCCCAATCTCAACACTGATGTCAGAACGTTTTAATTTTATCAGATCCTCTGCCTTGCGTGCGCCCGCATTACTGGCAAGATCATAATCAAATTTACCACCTGTAATTGTATATACTTTAAAATTGTGTATCCTGTCGCTGCTGAATTTTATTTGTATAGGAAAACTGAGGGTAATGGATTGTACTTTCTTTTCGATCAGTGAATCGCTTGCATAATTTTCAGTGTAAAGAAAAGCCTTTTCAGAAAACGTAAGGTCAAGAGGATGCAGCCTTAAATCAAAATGATTGCTCATGCGCACATTCACAAGCCATGCCAGGTTAATCCCCGTGCTGTTAATGCTTTCAACATCCATTATAGAATCGTATTGCAGGAACCTTGGATGTAGGGTAAATGAGAAATGCGATTTGTTGTAACCGAGGTTGATCCCAAAATGATAGGGTTTATCATCATGGCCATCCTGGTTTATTGCATCGCGCAACTGTGCCATGGACGCAGTATAACAAAACACGAATGACAGTACCAGAAAAATTATTTTTCCCCGCAATAAATGGTGCATATTCCTAAACTCAATGTTTTGTAGAAACTGTGTCTATATCCTAGCTGGTTTAAAATGTGAATGAATGTTTGTTTTTCAGGAAATTTTTGTACCGAGTTATTTAAGTATTGATAGGCATCATTGTTTTTAGAAATTAATTTACCAACTTTTGGGGTAATAAACTTCATATAAAAATTATAAAGATTTCTTACTACCGGTAAAGAAGGCTTTGAACATTCAAGCACTACCAATTTACCCCCGGGCTTCAACACCCTGTAAATTTCTGATAGCCCTTTTTCAAGGTTTTCAAAATTCCGCACTCCAAACGCTACTGTCACAGCATCAAACGAACCATCTTTGAAAAAAATTGCCTCACTATCTCCATTTAACAACTGAATATGGCTCTGTAGTCCGTATTTTATTATTTTTCGTCTGCCAACCTCAAGCATGCCCTCGCTTATATCAATGCCGGTAATCTTTTCGGGTTTTAAAACCTGGTAGCTGGTAATTGCAAAATCGCCCGTACCTGTCGCGACATCCAGGATATTTTTTGGTTGTGAGGAAACCAGTTCGCTGATCGCCCTTTTACGCCACCTTACATCAATACCTGCACTTAAAAAGCGATTCAGAAAGTCATAGCGGAAAGCAATTTTATCAAACATCCTCTCCACCTGCTTTTTTTTGCTTTCGGTTGAATGCCTGAAAGGAACTACCGTATCATGACTGTAAGTGTTCATTGCCCCAAAGATAGTTTTTTGCAATTATAAGATACAGCGTTAACTATTCTTTCACTTTTATTTTGGATTTAATTCTTCAGGTCTTAATGTGAGCCCGCATTTTTTGTATTGTATCTTGCAAGTTGTATGCACATCAAAAAAGCAGAATATATTATCAGCAGCCCCTCCTTCGAAAAATGTCCTGCGCCGGAGAGCCCCGAATATGCTTTCATAGGAAGAAGCAATGTGGGGAAATCTTCTTTAATAAATATGCTCTGCAACAATGATAAACTTGCCAAAACATCCAACTCGCCCGGTAAAACGCAGTTAATAAATCATTTTGAAATCAGGAGCGTTACAAAAGCAGGTGAGTATAATGAAACAAAATGGTATCTCGTGGATTTGCCTGGCTATGGTTTTGCAAAGATCTCGCAAAGCAGCCGCAGGAGATGGGAACAAATGATTGAAAATTATCTTCGTAAGAGAGAGAACCTTATTCATGTTTTTATATTAATTGACTCGCGTCATTCGCCCCAAAAAATTGACCTCGAATTTATACAAAAGCTTGGGCTGTGGGAAGTGCCTTTCACACTTGTGTTCACCAAATCGGATAAGGAAAAGCAAAGGGTGGTAAGCAAAAACGTGAAGTCATTTTTGGAACGACTGGGAGAAACACAGCAATTTTTGCCTCAGCATTTTGTTACAAGCTCGATAAAAAAAACGGGCAGAGAAAAAATCCTGGATTTAATTTCAGAGAAGAATGATGGGGTGAGGAAGCGTTGATGGGTTTATTAGTTACTTGGTTAATTGGTTTATAAGCAACGTTCTCAAAGCTTGAACTATGAACTAACGAACTAATTCACCATCTTATTCGCACAACTGCTGCTGGCAAAAGCTTCCGGCTTGGCCTTGAAAGCAAAGCCCATACCGAGGATGTAACCCATTGCTTCACGCAACGCTTCATTACTTTTAAAATGCGGATTTGTATTGATGTCGGCATGTACTTCCATATCCACATCATATAATGTAAAGAGATCGCAAAGTTCATAAGCAATTTCAATGCTCTTGGCCACTTCCACCAGCATACGCTCTTTAATGCTATAAACAACTTTCGTTTTTTCATTGTGAATAAACATAAAGCCCCCATGTCCTTCGCGAAGAAAAACAATAACTGTTGCAAACTCCGTATCACTGCCTTTTACCTGGCTATCGGTACCGATACAAACTTTTAATTTATAACCCGCGTTTGTTTCTTTTTGTATAGCTGATTCCACCGCGCCTTTTATGGGAAGTTCGATTGTGTCGCCATTAAATTTTCTCCAGCGCATAAATTAGGGTTTTTTAAAATTACCGAAATTCTTACAACAAAAGAGCTAAATCTGATTAATAAAGATTATTTAACGGGAGCTACGTGGCGTTTAACGTTACCGTTATGAATATAGATCACCAAAAAAAAGAGCATATACCCACAAAAAAAAGGGCCAGCCCCTAACGCTGACCCTTAACTTACACATGAATCTACCTTACAGTTTTACAATTCTTTCTGTTGTTCTTTGATTATTACTTATTAACTGGATAAGATAGATCCCGTTAGGGTTGTTATTTATACTGATTGTATTGGTTCCTGATTTTCCTGTTCCTCCAAGTATGACTCTTCCACTCATGTCTGCTATCTTATATTCATAATTCTCTGTGGCAATTATGGTCACTTCATTGTGAACCATGGTAGGAACTGTGAATTTTTGTTGTGAGCTACTGTTTGATTTCAATGAAATCACATTTGAATACATTAACTGGCCCGTAATTGAAACTGCTTTAAGACGGTAATAAATATTTTGCTTAATCCCTGGTGTATAATTATAGCTTTGCAAACCGGGAGCTAACGTGGTAAGCGTTGTAAAAGATGTACCGTTAGCTGAACTCTCAAGTACCAGCCTGCTTATGGGTTCATCTGCAATAATATTCCAGTTCAGAATATGTTTGTCTTTATCGGTTTTACCTGTCAGGGATACCTGCTTTATTGGTAAAACTGATAAAGCTGAAAACGCTCCGGAAATAGCATAAGAACCCAGACTGCCATAATTGGTGGTATTGCTGTTGCCTGCACCTTCAACAATTAAATAATAGACTCCCGAATTTAAAGTAGTGTCTATTGTTGCATTCAAAATATCAACAGGATCGTATACGTGTATGACCTGTAAAACCGAGTTAAGCAATTCTAATTTTACATCCAGGTCAGCGCCGTCATTATTTGCCCCGACTGAAAAAGGTTTTGCATCAACATGCAAAACGCCTTTTTTTGCAAGATTAAATTCAAAAACATCTTTGTCTGTATTGGTTGTAATGATACCATTACCAGAAAAACTGGAGTTATTTATGGTTATTGATGTTGGATTCACATTCGGATCATCGCTGTGGTCATCGGGTCTGTAAGTAAATCCGTTTACTGATGTAATAATCGATAAATTATCCTGGTCTGCAGTGCAACCATTGGGAGTAGGGCCATTATTCCATCCGGAAAAATTCTGATAATAGCTGTTGCCCATAACGGGTGCCCAGCCGGTTTGCCCTGTTCCCGTTCCAATATTATATGTTGCGAGTAAAGTGCAGGAGCCATCATATTTTGCCTGGTGAGAAAGGCCAACTGTATGTCCGCTTTCATGGGTGCAACATTCAGCGACCATCTTTGTATTATTGGGCCCAAGCCTGTCGGGAAAAACAAATCCTGGCGTATCATCACCCCATGTAAACGAACCTGTAAATGAAACACCGCCAACACCTGTGTACCAGCCACTGGTGGGCGTAATTATTATTCTTATTCTCTGTGTAAGAGGCGCTGCTAAAAATTTAGTAGAGTCTGTAGTTATATTAACATTGAATGGCCTGTAATCTTCAGATACCCGGTTAAAAATTTCGGTGATTTGCGCATCGCTCAATCCTGATGGTGCACAATTTAAAGGGTTACCGCTGTTCCAGGATGATGCCTGCACATGCTGACCATCAAAGTCTAGAAATATTGTAGCCCTTGCCGATGGCAAACTGCTTAATACAGGAAGACAACTGGCTTTAAAAACAATCAGCATCAATAACGGTAAAATGAGGGTAAAGATCTTTTTCATGGGTTAGGAGTTAGGGGTAAATTCCTCGAAATTGTAAAATAGCCGGCTTAATTAAAATCCTGTATAAGGTCTTCTGTTTTTATTTTATTGAAAGTGTATTTTCCGTAATTGTCTTTTTTCAATTCATATCCATCTGCATATTTTTCATTAATAATACGGCCAACATAAGTAATAGTGTTATCATCATTAATTCTTCTTGAAATAGAAAGTAATGAATTGTGCAATGATGGCAGCTTTATTATTACACTTGAAAGATTGCTATATCGCTGAATGGATGAGGAAACAGTTCCTGCAAAAGAAAAATTATCCATAAAATTAAGCTGAATGGAAGAGCCCTCGGCAGCAAGAAATGCCTTATCTAATTCCGTAACAGTAGCCGGGATATTTGCAGAAAAATTATTAAATAAATATGGCCTTGAAGAGGTGATTACCTGCGCACCGGCATTGTAGGAAGCAAAAAGTATTATGTATAATACAAATACTTTGGAATTGGTTTTCATAGACTGGATTTCGGTTTTCAATTGTATCGGACTCTCAATTAACGACACTTAAGTATAAAAATTATACTTAATCCGAAAAAAAAACAATTAATAATAAATATGAGAAAAAGTACTCCCGGGAAGTACGTATTAATACTGACCGGTACTTAGTAAAACTAACGTGCAGGCTTCCTGTGCAAGGATACCTTTTTCTTTAGCCATAGAAGAAAGCTCTTCATTTTCTGCTCCCGGGTTAAAAATAATCCTCTTTGGATGCAGTGAGAATATGTAATCGTAATATTGTTTTTGATTAACCGGGTTCAGGTAAAGTGTTACTGTATCGAGGTCATTAATATCTTTTACTTCGGTCTCAACTTGTACCTGCCCTGCCTTACCCTCACGTTTACCAATAGCGATTACTTCATGTCCTTTTGCCTGGAGTTTATTAACCGCCAGGTAACTATAACGGGCTGGATTAACCGAAGCTCCTAAAACCAATGTTTTTTTATTTGCCATAACATTATATTAATTCAAAAATCCTGCCTTTAATCCGGGTGTTGGAATCATGCATTCATTTTTCCTGCCAAACCATTGATACCGGCTTTTTGAAATGGCCTGATAAATGCCATCTCTTATGAATTTTGGAACTATAATAAAGCCGAAGAGGAATCGCCATAAACCTTTTAATTTTCTAACAACCTTTAAAGCTGCCACCGACTGGTCATACGCTTTCCCGTTTTCAACAAGAATGAAGGAATTCATTTCATTTGCGGGCAAATTATTCTCAGTTAATATTTTCTTTCCTTCTTCTGATTGCGATGAAGCAAAGAGGAAATGATTGGAATTATCCCGCCTGATCACAAATTGCACTGCGGTATTACAAAGGTTACAAATACCATCAAATAATATGATTGATTGTTGGGGCATATCATTGCAAAAATACTAAAACTCTTTTCCATGTGTTGCTTTCACCATGGTATTAATAAGAAATGGAAAATGTTGTATCACGTCAATAAAACGATTAGTTATAAATTCTTTTCCAAATAATTTCTGAATCATACGTCCTGCCCGCAATCTTTTTTCAAAATTAAATTTCCATTGGCGCGTATAATGATTTTCCATTTCATCTCTTGTAATATTTTTGTTCAAAAAAGAATTAATAGATTCAAATACAATCTTCGATGAATGAAGCGCCATACTCATTCCATTGCCGCAAAGCGGGGTTATCATTCCCGCGGCATCACCGGTCATAAGGATATGATTTTCCACCTGCAATTTTTTGTCAAAGCTAATTTGTGAAATGGTTACCGGTACGGGGAAAAGAAATTTCGATTCAGAAAAAATCTTTTTAAGAAAGGGGTTTTTATATAAGATGGTTTGTTCCATCTCTTTAATGGAATTATTATTGTCTTTGAGGTTTTGCGCAGTTGTTAAATAACACAGGCAATACCTGTCATCTTCAACTTTAGAAATACCGCAATAACCGTTTTTAAAATTGTGCAAAGCTATTGTGTCAAAAGGAAAAGATGTTTTAATATGATACTTAATGCCAATATAGTTATTGAGTTTGCCTGGTTTTTGTTTTATAAAGTTTCTTGTCCATTTTACATCCAGGCTGCTTCTTTTTCCAAAACTACCCGTCGCAACATGTGCAAAAATTTTGCCGCCATTATAATTTATCGCAAACAAATCGTCACTAAAAACCGCATCGGTCACTTTGGTTTCTTCCGCCAGGGTTACGCCATGTGTCACTGCAATATTTTTCAGCTCATTATCAATTAAATACCGGCTTATGCCAAATCCTCCAGGATCCAGGTTTGCTTTAATGAAATTGCCGTTAGGTGCAGAAACTATTAATTTTTTTATTACAGGAAGGTCAAGCCGTGTAAGATTACAGCCTAAGCTTTCAATAAAATTCCAGCTCTCAAGACTAATGTATTCCCCGCAAACACGGTGAAACGGATATTTTTCTTTTTCAAATAGAATAGTTTTATGCCCCGCTTTTGCAAGCAAAATTGATAAGGAAAGACCGGCAAGCCCGCCGCCAATTATGGCAATATCAAAAATATCGGAGGTATTCTCTAAACTTTTATTTGTTGTTAAATCGATCAATTTTGTGTTTGCATTTTTTTTGCATGCCTGATTATTAATAATCAAGTTGGCACCGTTATCAAATATCTGAAGGCCCATTTCCATTGAATAACATAATCACCGATTCCTGCTCTTGCAAAAATTTCTTGCCATTCATTTTTTCTAAATCCCCTCAATACAGAAAGCGGCGCATCATTTTTTACGAGGTATGATTTTGAAAAAAAATTTGAGGCGTATTTTATAAAATTATATGCCGGAGCGTTGCGATGCAAATCATTAATAAAAAATCCGGCCGTCGAATGGTATTTCATCCATTGCAACATTTCCACAAGCTCATCATCAGTGAAGTGATGACAAAAAAGGGAAGAAAAAATGATATCGGGCTTGTTATCAAAATTTACAAGCTTATAATCTGATACAATAAATTGCACATTCTTAATACGCGATTTTTCTTTTGCAAAAGCGATACATTCTGCATTAATATCGATACCGGTAAATTGTGCATCAATATCATTTTTCTTGCAAAAGCGGGCAAGAGCATTTAAATTGTCACCACCGCCACATCCTATTTCACATATTGAAATCTTTTTACGGTTCCCGGCAAGTTTTTTAAATCCCTTTATGGTTATGGAATGGCCTCCAAGATGTGAATTAATAAATTCAAGTTCCTTCATATTTTCAGCAATATCCTTAAAGGGAATATTTTTGCTGTCAAGAAGTTCTTTGGTGTAGGAACGATGCCTGTAATCAATCATCAGATAAGATAAATGTCTCTAAAGTAAGTCCGGGGCCAAAAGCAGCCCCAAAAATATTTACATTCTTTTCTTCATTATTTTTTAATGAATCCATGATTTCTTTCAATACAAACAAAATTGTCGGCGACGACATGTTGCCATAATTCCTTAAAACGTTGTAAGAATGTTGCAGGTCATGAGGAGTTATATCTATACTCTTTTCAATTGAAGTAAGGATTCTCTTGCCACCGGGATGGATACACCAATGTGAAATATCTTTTTTATCAAGCCGTGCATGCTCCAAAGCCTTATACAAAAGCCTGTTAAAATCCTGCTCAATAAGATCTGCAACATAACCCGAAAGCGTCATTAAAAAGCCTGAGGAAGAAATTTCCCAACTCATATCTTTCTTTCCTTTGAAAGCTACTTCGCTGTAAAAATTATTTATTTTCAACCCACGCATTTCATTATCATCATGCGTAATAAGCATGGCTGCAGCCCCATCACCAAACAAAAGGCTTGAAGAGATGTTATCAAGAGTATTCTCCCGCTGAAAATGAAGCGTTGAAAGTTCGGTGCATACAACTAATACGCGTGCTGTTTTATCATTACTACAAAAAGCGTCTGCCAGTTTTAATCCATGAATAGCGGCATAACATCCCATAAAATTCACTGAGGTGCGAAAAATGCTGGCAGGTAAATCCATTTCTTCCATAACCTGCAAATCAAGTCCCGGGGCACTAATACCCGTGCAGCTTACCGTAATTAAGTGGGTTATTTCATCTTTTAATATTTTATTATCAATACATTTTTCAATTGCGGAAACAGAAAGCGCAGGTGCAGTTTTACTAAACCATTCCATCCTGGCTTCGAGATTCGGGAATGGCTCGAGGTTTTCTGTGGCAGGGTAAAATTGCCAGTCACGGGCATTTAAACTATAATCCGGCAACACTGAATATCTTGTATCGATCGCACTTTGATGGTATAAATACCTGAGCTTCCTTTTATCTGCTTCATTCATTGCATATACCTGTTGCATGAAGGTGAGAATGTCTTTCTGATCATGCCTGTAGCGGGGGACTGAAGTAGATATGGATACAATTTTACTCAACGAGGCGTAATATTAGAAGAGTGATGAAACCAAGATTGGTACACGTAGATGCTAACAAATTCATCTGCATTGTATTTTTAAAGTTAGCCTCTTTTTTATTTTTAAAGACCTTTCTGAACCACACAAAAAAATATACGAGTACCGGGATCATAAAGGTTTGCAAAATGATAAATCTTGTCCATTCAAGGTTTAAAAAAAATTGAAGCCCAAGCATGCAGAAAGCTAATACATATACAATGCCAGTAAAAATAAATGTACCTGCATACCCAAGTGTATAACTAATTGTTTTTACGCCGTCTTTGATATCCTCTTCATGCTGGTATATCTGAGTAAGCGGATAGAAACCACCAATCAGCAGGCTCGATGCGACGGTAGCAATAACGGGCACATGGGTTGTGTGGTTGCTATCTGCACCATGATATACTAAAAAAAATGTGACTGCACCCTGGAAAATTACCACAGTCAAATAACCCGTTATGGGGAATCTCTTAAGACGTATTCTTCTGTAACTATAAGCTCTTGAAGCAATTATATATAAAAAAACTCCTAAGGCGAATAGCCCCGTAACAAAAAAACTTATCACAACCGCAGCAATATCCATACAAACAGTAACAACAAATAATTGCCTTGTTGGTTGAAGAGGATTCTTTAATCCCCCGATTGGGGAGGTATCTCTGTCCATATAACTATTATACCCATTGCTGGCAGGGTAAACAAGCATATGAAGTATTACAAACACCAAAGCAGCATCGCGCCAGTTTATATGATTAACCTGGCTTAATGCAAAAAAATAGACCGGCATTAAAAAGAATGAAAAATGAAAACGAAGTAATTGTAGTGTAGAACGTGGCGTTATATTCACTATTAAATGTATACAAAAATTTTAAATGCTATTCTAAAACAACAGTTATTGGTTGTATGCGATAAGCTTTAAGCTTAACTCCTTTGTCTGATGCCGGCACCCAGTCTTTCAATAATAAGATTACCCTTTTTGACTCTTCATCAAAGGTAAATTCAACCGATCTCAGAACCTCTGCATCAACAGGTTTGCCGGTAGTATCAATTACAAATCTTATCCTGTCAGTACCGCCTTTTGTTAAAGCAGCCAACCTATCGGGAACTTTAAGATTTGACTGAATGATTTTTGAAATGTTATTGATGCCTCCGATATATCTGGCCTCTACCTGGCCTGTTGTATCTTCTTTTAGTTTTTTCTTTTCTTTTGAAAGTGAATCAAGGTCGGTAACAGAAAGCAACGTATCCAGGTGATATTTATATTCCAATACTGCGAGTGAAGTATCGTCATATACCAGCCACCTCCCATCTTTCCTGTTTTTGTAATATTGCCCGTCTGAGGAAAGATAACCGGTAGAACGGTATTCAGCATATTTGCCATGTAAAACAGTCAGGTTGGAATCGAGGAAAGTGCTCCTGGTAATCATTGGCCCGGAAAAATTGTAATCCAATCTTTCCCAGGCAGTATCTCCATATTGTTTTACAATAATCAAATATTTTGCTTTCTTTTGATTGGCCGTCAAACCCTTATCATCAGCCATCGCAGCCCTTATTATTTTTTGTGAAGAACAGTTATATAAAAAGACAAGGAAAATAGCAATTAAAAAAATTCTCATAGAGATTTCAGTAATTAGCCGGCAGTTTAATAATTAAATAACAACCACTTATAAATGGGATATATAACTGTATAGAGTCGTATCCTCCCACACCTGTTATCTCAAGCAGGGTCACACCAGCATCGTTACCGGATTTTCGATGAATTTTTTTACTGTTTGAAGGAATGCAGCGCCTACAGCTCCATCTACACTCCGGTGATCACAGCTTAGGGTAACTTTCATTACATTGACAACTCCAAAACCGGCTTCTTTTTTTACAACAACTTCCTTTATGCGCCCTACTGCAAGTATGGCACTGTCGGGTGGGTTTATTATTGCAGTAAAATCTTCAATATCCATCATTCCGAGGTTGGAGATGGTAAAAGTATTTCCACTGAATTCCTGGGGCTGCAATTTTTTGCTTCTTGCTTTATCATAAAGGCCTTTCGCATCGGCAGCAATTTGTGAAAGCGATTTTTGATCGGCAAAGCGTATTACCGGCACTATCAATCCTTCGGGCATGGCAACAGCAGACCCTATGTGGATATGCTTATTCTGCCTGATAAAATCTCCCATCCAGCTGCTGTTTACTGCGGGATGCTGCCTTAGCGCCATAGCGCAGGCTTTTATTACCAGGTCGTTGAAAGAAACTTTTACCGGGCTTATTTCGTTTATGGCTGTCCGTGAGATGATGGCATTGTCCATATTGATCTCCATGGTCAGGTAAAAATGGGGAGCTGTAAACATGCTTTCTCCCAATCTGCGGGCAATGGTTTTGCGTATTTGTGTATTGGGAATATCCTCATAACTCTCTTTGCCTGTTTGTTCAAAGGGCTGAACAGGCCTGGGCGCCGGGGCAGTTTTTTTTGCTTCTTCTTTGGGCGGTGCCTCTGCCGGTTTATAAGAATCCACATCTTTTTTTACTATCCTGCCGCCATCCCCGCTACCGGGAACTTTCGAAATATCAATTCCTTTATCTGCCGCTAATTTTTTTGCCAGCGGTGATGCTTTCACTCTGCCATTTTCTGAAGAAGATCCGGCACTTTCCTTCAGGGCTGCATTATCTTCAATAACGGTAGCAGTAGTTTCCTGCTGCTCCTTTTTTCCGGGTTCTTGTTTTACCTGCGGCGCTTTGCCACCGCTATTTTTTTCAGCTTCAACATAAGCGCTCACATCTGTTCCTTCCTTTCCCACAATAGCTATGATACCATTTACTTTTGCCGCCTGCCCGGCTTCCACGCCAATGTATAAAAGGGTCCCTTCTTCATAGCCTATCACTTCCATAGTCGCTTTATCTGTTTCCACTTCCGCAATAACATCATCACTTTTAACCTTATCACCTACTTTTTTATTCCATTGAATAATTTTTCCTTCCGTCATTGTATCACTAAGCAACGGCATTCTTATTACTTTTGCATCTTTTGGCAATTC
>JBDTZL010000338.1:0-4996 GCA_040005125.1 Ginsengibacter sp. | reverse complement strand
AAACGATTCTTTTTGGCCAAAGCCATATTTATTAGTCTTAATTTTAATCCCCGCCCTAAGGACGGGGCAATTAAGCCTCAACCAAATGAAATTGCCTAAACCCCCTAAACCTCTAAACTTTCTCAACCCTAAACCTCTCAACCTCTCAACCCTCTCAACCTAATTCCCAGACATTCTCAACCAACTCCCCTCTAACGCCCTACCTGTGACGGCTTTCGATATACTTATCATGAATTATTTTGCTCATCGGTATTTCATAAACCTTGCTCTCAACCCATGAAATAATATCCAGGTAGGCAAAAGACCGGGTTTCAAACCGGTTTTTTTCCAGGTGCTTAATTTTCTCCAGGAACTGTTTAAGTTCCGGTTTTAATTCTTTGGCCCTCACTTTAGTGGAATGCCTTAAAAATGTAAATATTTCTTCTTCAACCACGGTAAGGTTTTGCAGGCGGGCCATATAGCGATAAACTGATTTGATAAGAGAGTCCAGGATTTCTTCGTTACCAATTTCGTAATGACATAAGAGGTGCATGAGCCGGGCATAACATTGCAGATCATTGCGTAATCCCGGTTGATTATCGTTGATGATTTTATGCAGGTAATCAATTGCCGTTGCATAGTTGCCTGCACCAAAATACAGGGACGCAAATTTATAATTGAAAACGAGTATGCGGTGGCTGTCAACAAAGAGTGCATATTCTTTTAATTTTTCTTCTACTTCCGCCACAATGAGGAGCCCTGCATGAAAATCACCCCTCATAAGGAACTGGTTAATTTTTGCACTATTGATATAAATAGAAGTGTGGGTGCGAAAATTATCATGCTCCTTGGCTGCCTGTGTTTTTTCAAATTCTTCAAACTGCCGCAGGGTAATTTCAAATTTCTTAAAATTCCGGAGATCAAAATGAGCATTGAGCAAATTGTGCATACCCTTTATATAATGCCCGGTTTCTACCGCCATCATTACTTCGTTCTCACCAAAAAGGTCGATCCATTTCTGACTATACCGGTAATACATAAAAAAATCCTGGCGTATAAAACCATACCAGGAATAGCTCTGGTATAGATATAATTTTTCATAAAACCCGTTTATGGCATTTGGATCGCGCGGCAAAGAGCTTTCAAAAAATTTCCTGATGTCTTTTTCATCATCCTCATTGCGGGCATGGCCATTTTTTACATACCACCGGTACAGCAGCAGCGCCAGGTTGGATAGCCGTGTAACCCTGTCTATATGCCCGCTGATGCCAAGAGCTTCTTCTGCAAGTATCTCAGTTTTTTCAAGTGTGCTACGGGTAATATGCAGCGTCTCAATTTTTTTTTCCAGCGAAATAACCTGTACAAGAAAATTCATTTTCTGGTTGGTTTTGGCCATCTCCTTTGCTTTTTCAAGTATGTGAAGGCTTTGAATTTTCAGGCCCTTATTATAAAGCAGCCGGGCATTATCGAGGTGTTCACTAAGTTTCAGGTCTATATTTTCATTAGTTTTTAATAACCGCAGGCTGGCCAGTAATTGTTTGTACAGGTGCGTTTTTAAATTAGACAACTGGGGTTTGGTAATGTCGCTCAGGTTCTTAAGAAGGAGCTTCTCATCGTATTCTGAAAGTTTGTCCAATGCGTCAAACAAGCGGATGATCTTAAGATCTTCTTTGGCCGAGCTTCTTTTAATATAGAGTTTAAAATGCCTTTTCTCAGACTTTTCAAGAGACTGTACCAGTTGAAATAATGTATCAGAAAAAAGGTTGGGCATCATTAAAAATTTATGCTGAAAGGCTTAATGGCAAAGGATTTATAGATAAAAAAATCAGGTCAGCGATAATATATTTGACCAAAAGTTGATTGGTTTAATTTGCCACAAGCCTGTAAGTTTGACAATTAAAAGGGTTACTAATAAAACAAGTAACAGACGAAGCGGGCAATAGCTCAGAGTTTTCTCATTGCAAGCTGTGGTATCAGCACAACATAAACAATTAAAGAGTCTCATATCAAGCAATCGTAAGGGCCGTCCTGTTTCAACAGGAGGGCCTGTTTTTTTGAGATTGTGAAAGTACTTATTATTAATCATTTGTAAATTTCTTTTTCGACAGATATATTCTTTTTTAATACCTTTTATTTCCTGAGGTAACCTGATTCGTTCACGTACGCATAAAGATAAAAGACCCGCCGGTTTATGACCGGCAGGTCTTAATGTTTTAATAGGGATTTAATTGGGACCAGTACTACTTAATAACTCCTACGGTAATATTTTCAGTCACAGTTCTTTGTGTACTTATTTTGTAAACCTGGGTTTTATGTGTTTTTGTTGAAGTAACTTCAACTATTACACCAAATCCGGGAGCGTTTAAGTCATCTTCAGTGATATCCAACCGGTATTTCCTGGCGAAGTTTGCTTCATTCGCTCTTACTTTCTCAGAGAACAAGGAATTGTAGTGTTCATCTCTTATACTGATGAAATACTCTTCTGCTCCCTGGTTGTTGAGGTTGAGTTGAAATACAGGATGGCTGTCTACTTTTCCGATAAATTTAAGTTCTATCGGGCTGTCGGTTTTTGAACCGGCAAAAGTGGCCTGTGATAATCCCATTACACAAAGGGTAAATAAACCCATTGTAATCATTCTTGTTGTTTGCATTGCTTGTTTCATAAAGTGAAATTTTTGATTAAAAATTTGATTATAGTTTCTGTATAACGATAATCACGATGTAAAAGTAGACCCGTAAAAACCATACAGCAAACCCACTTATGCAATTTTTATTCATCTTAAAAGTGATAATGAATTGTGAAAACCCTTTCCAGCAGTGGGTTTTAAGAAGGAACCCATGTGATCGCCAACAGGAGAATTGACTTTTCTAAAATGTATGACTGGTTAATAAATTAGCCTGAACGGCATTCTATACAGCCGGAAATTGGATCTATTGTATAATTCCTAATTTTGCCGCCCACACAATTTATATGCGAACTTATTTCACGCACACAAATAATCCAATGCATCACGCTTTCCATGCTGTTTTGCCAACAGGCGAAATAACAGGCATTACCCACCCGGCATTTTTTTTGCCGGAAAAAGTAGCCGATTATTTTTTTCTGAAAAAAGAATTTTATCCCGAAGAAAAATGGAGGAAATTCCATAAAGATAAATTAGTGCGAAGACGATTTAAAAGATGGGTAAGGAGGTTGTTTAAATAAAGTAAACCGTCAATAAGCTATTATTACTTTACTTACCTGTAAACCCTCATTAACAAATAATAATTTTAATGCGTGGAAATTTTATAAGAAAAATTATTCTAAGGAAAATAAGTAAATTCCAAAACCTGGATGGCTGGCTTACTGATAATGAAGCCATAGGCTTGTATATTGTTGCCCGTAAGCTTACCCTCAATGCAACCGTTGTGGAAATGGAAGCTGGCAGGGAAAAAGTACATACTGTATTTCAAAAGGCCTCAGGTCGGGTAAAGTATATGCAATTGACCCCTTTAATGCAGCTGGGGGGGTTGATGTTGAAAGTGAAATAGAATATATCAAAAGAAAAGGGCATGCAGACTTACCGGAAATTTTACAGAGAATATACAGCAGCTAAAAGTTCTTGAAAAGATCATTATAAAAAAGGGATATTGTTATTAGTTTCACGATGACTTCGGCAAAATTAATTTTTTGTTTATGACGGTGACCATTCTATTGAGGGATGTAAATCTGATTTCGATTTATATGCTCCCAGGATTGTGGACGGAGGATTTATTGCCTTTCATGATTATTATGAAGACCTGGAGGAATTGGGGCCGTTTTATGTAATAAAAAGCCGTGTATTAAAATCAGCTAATTTTAAACTTTTTAAACAATAGGTTTCATTGTTGGATTGCAAAGAAAACAGGCTAAATAATATGTGAGCATTCCTGTTGGGTATTCTTGTTTTAATTAATAAAGTATAAAATTTTTAATGGATCTGATACAGCATGATATTGATTACTCTTTAGTAATATGTACTTATAACCCCGAAGAGCGTTTATTACAACGTTGCCTGGATGCAGTAGCCAATTTAGATATTGATGGTATTACAACAGAAGTCATTTTAGTTGATAATAACAGCCGGCTTCCTATAAATAGTTTGCAGTATGTAATTCGTTTTATAAAAAAGATATCTTTAATTAAAACGATAATGGTTGCCGCGCAAGGCCTTAAGCATGCACGAATTGGTGCGATAAAAGAGGCCAGGGGCAGGCACATTGTTTTCTTTGATTCTGATAACGAGCCCGAAAAGGATTACCTGCAGGAGTTAAAAAAACTTAATGAAAAATTTCCGGAAGTTGCTGCAATAGGCCCCGGAGATGTATCGGTTGATTTTGTTGATGGTATTGACAAAAACATTGAAGACTATGCACGCATTGCTTTCCAGGAGCGCCACGAGAAGGCAATAAGGTTTTCAGGCCTTCGTGAATGGCAATCCTGTTATCCGTTTGGTACCGCGCTTTGTATCAGTTCATTTTTGCTTAAGGAATATGCGAATTTATCAAGGCAAGGCAGGTTTATTATGCCGGGCAGAACAGGCAATCAGCTTACCAGCGGAGATGATACGCAGATGGTTTTGCTGTGTATAAGTAGAGGCTACGCCGCAGGTGTGTCGCCTTCGTTAAAGATCAAACACATAATACCTGAAGCACGCGCCAACTATAAATATTTGCAACGGCTGGCTTATGGCACAGGTTTATGTTATGAAACCTGCCTCTTACAGGTATTTCCTGAATATAAAGACGAACTGGAAAAGAAAATTATTTCCAGGTCAAAATTTTCCAGGCGGATAATAAAAAAATATGTAAAAGTAAGATGGGGTTCTGACCCCCTTGCAATATTTGACCTTATACAATTTATTTCATTAAATACCGGGGCTTACATAGCTTTAAATAAACCTCTTCCGGCATTGATAAAAAGAATTATAAAATATTTAAAACTGGATCAGGAAACTTAGAAATGGTATTGCATGGAACAATTATAAAAAAATGTATG
>JBDTZL010000409.1:0-5047 GCA_040005125.1 Ginsengibacter sp. | reverse complement strand
GGTACTTTTTTTATTTTATCATAGCCGGTGATCATCCCCTGAGTAAAACGGTGGACAATTAAAATTTTGGGAGGAAGATTATTTTTTCTTACAATACCCGCCAGGTAATCAACAGCAGCATTTACATCGTCCTGGTTAAATGTGCCAATCTTAGTGCCTGGAACTTCCCCGTTTTTCAATGAGAATTCCGGGTCAATTCCTAAATTAACATTGGGCAATTTTAAATAAGTTTCCAAAGGCGGCACTTCATCCTTTACGAAACTGTGCCCTACCTGTAAATCCAGGAAAACCAGTGCATTGATTTCTTTTGCCCACTTCATTATAGTATCTATTTGCCCAAAAGGCATGCGCATCCTGTGCTTGCCATCTCTGCCGGGGCTACCCTGCGCACTCACTGCTACATAATGCAATGCAGGAGTAACCGGAAGAGAGCTATCTGCAGCTTGCCATTTGGCCACCTCGCCCATTAACTTTTTAAGCATGGAATCTTTGGGAATTTCGCCCAATATGCCCATTTTTTTCGAATATAGGTTCCCGTAAAAAGCTACGATCCTGGTATAAGGTAAAATAGCTCCGGCCAAAGGATACGGAGCCTTAGCGGGCCACTTGCCGGTAGTATCATTATTCCCCAGCGCCAACATTCTTTTATCGTAATCAGCGGTATCAATTACCTTTCTTTCAATGAGTTTTTTACCGGGAAGTGTACTGTCTTTTGCATTAGCAAGTGCAGTATCGGCCGAATGAAGAGTGCAACTAATGCCGGATAAAAATAAAAATGGAAGACAAAACAGAGCAGTAAGTCCGTGAAAATTTTTCATACGGCGCGAAGATATTCTAAAAATATTCTATTGCAATTACTGTTTAGAAACAATTTAGTTAAAGAAAATTTATTTTGAAAAAGTAGCAGGTATCAGGTATCAAGAATCAAGTATCAGGTATCAGGTATCCAGTATCCAGTATCAAGAATCAAGTATCCGGTATCAATGCAACGATCTACCTTAAACCTTCCCTAATCTGCCAGGTCGCATTGAACCATAAAATCGTTTGTAAAAACTTTCTTTGAGTTTTCGTCGAGGAGAATGTTCCTGCATTCTTTCCATTTTGCAATATTATCTCCATACATTTTTTGCAAAAGAGATGGGGTCAAATTAAAATTCATCTTGCCCCAGTGCTCGGTAAATGGAATGGCCAATTCTTCCAGCCGGTTCCAAACTTTTTGAAAAAAGTTTCTCGATATATCCGCATCCACACCATCCATTTCTATAATACATGTTTTGTCAAAATGAGTAAACCCCAGCAATGCATCTGTCCCTTTTACGAAGCGCAATGCAATACCACCGGGAAAGGGATCTTCCTTATTGATATCCACAATTTCTTCAATCACCTTACTCGCGTTGGAAGCATCGATACCAATTGCAGCGCTTGCAGCTTTTCCCCTGAATTTAGTATTGCTGAAAGTTTCGCCAAGCGTTCCAATAGTACTTAGATTAGACTGAAAAGCCAGCGGAAATAATTTGTTAACCAACGGGGGAACAAGTAACGCCGAAAGGCCAGGGCCTAAAGAATCCAATATAGTTTGCACCACCCCAAGCAGATCGTCTCCATAGGTAAATCCTTTATCATCTCTTTCAATCTTAGGGTAATCTTCGCGGTAAGGAATTTTATACATGGTTTTTAAGAACACACCATTGGCCGGGTCACCGGGCTCAAATTTTTGAGGATTAACGAGAACTTCGAAATGATAGAGTTCTTTACCTGGCTCATCAGGCGGCGAAGGAAGGTCGTTTAAAATGCCTGAAAATTCAAGGTTGTTTATAGCAAATCTTAATGCATCATCATATACAATATTGCCCGCCCGAAACTGCTCCAGTAAAAAAATGGGTTCGGTTTCAATTAAAATGCCATGAATAAAACCAAAGGCGCCAAAGCTTACTACCGCGGCATTAAAAATTTCATCATCTTTAATAGCCTCTGCTCCCAGCCAGCTAATAAACTCGTCTGATGCAACAGGGTTTGATTTTTTTTCCAGCCATACATGCCTGTCCGGGCCTGTCACAATATGCAAGCCTACTATCGCATCATGAACAGCGCCTACTTTAAATGCAGAGCCATGTGTTCCGGTTGAGCTACATCCTGCAATTGACTGGCCATTACTGGCGCCGGAAACCTTTAATGATCTTTTAGGGTTTGAATCCTGTTCCAGTTTTTCATCTACGTCCAGAACGCTCATTCCACATTCAACAAAAAAAAGATCGGTTGCTTCTTTTCCTTTTTGAAAGTATTGCGGGGCAACAAAGGAATTATTTAAATGATAAGAAAGACGGAGCGATTTTGTATCCACAAGTCCTCCATCGCACACCGCAACTTCTGAGAAGGACCAGCCGTTCCCCAGGGCACGCATTTGAATGCCATTATCAATAGCATATTGGATGAGCCATTGAAAATTTTTGGTGCTATCCTGGTATTGGCTATCGGGTTGTGAATCGGGTATTGTGAGTTTGAAAGATGAATTTTCTTTAAATGTGTGGGTAAAATTCTCGTGACCATTTACCCATGTCGTGATGGGCACTCTTTGTATTCCATCCGGTAAGACTATTTCATTTGCCATAGAAAAAATTATTATTAATGTCCTAATGTGCCGGGAGCAGGGCTATAAGGGGCACAACACCATTCAATTCTTTGTGGCATCGCAATTCCCAGTGAGAGTATAGATATTAATGCAAAGCCCAGGTTGTTTTTTACCGTTACTTTATTCATGTGATTAGACCGGGCGTCACATTTTGGATTGATATCTTTTGGTTGCACAAGGCCCCATAGAAACGCCCAGCTTGTTTTTTTATTTAAAGGATTGTTTTCAAACGTATCACAATCATATTTGGATACGATACGGGTTGTGTTGCACGATTCCTGTGTATAAGTAATAAGAATTACAGAACATAAGACTATGTACTTACGGAGATAATTATAAACTATCATTATAAATATATTTGATTAACAAACTTCCTTTTATTTCATATGCTGATTGGCTGCCTAAAAGTAATAGATTGACTTTGTAATGTCAATATGCATTATAAAAGTTGTTGCAATTATTTATCCGGGGCTAAATTTTCCAATACCAGTGTATAAATGAGTACCGCAAGGATGAATAGAAATACGCAGTGGGGGAATTATCTTTTTTATTAATATGGGAAATATTATTGGCGAACGAAAATCAGAGTCTTGTTTGTTGACGCATTTATATGTAACCTGCCATCAGCATTAAATATAAAATCATGCGACCAGGTTATATTGTCTAAAAACAACTGGCCCCAGGTTGTTTCTATAATCTTCGTTGCAGAAACCGCAGGGATCGACAATGCTCCATTACCACCTGTTGAATAGTTGCCATTTAAACTATTTGTGGGTGTAACTCCGCTCATAATCCCCGCAGCAGAAGAAAATAAAGCAAAAGTAATATCTACATTTCCTGTAATTGTTGAAGGTTTTGCCGTTACAATATTTGTTGAATTATCCTTTACCGAAACCATTCTCCATTTTCCTTCCAGGGCTGCAGCAGCCGGATTCAAAATGGCCGGATTGGGGGTTTTACAGGCGAGCTGGGTTAAACCGATAAAAGTTAATAGAAAAAAATATATCGCATATATAAGTTTCAAATGGTGACAACTTAAATTTAGTAAACGTTGCAAAAGCGGGTTACTGGAAATTTGTTGCACAAAAAACTTAGTTGCGGCAGGCAGAAAGTACGCCTGGTAATTAAAAAATTCAATCAGGAGTTGATATAGCTATCGAGATGGCTGATCGTTTGCTGCTGCTTTAAAATAGTTTCTCTTACAACATCTGTTATAGATATTATACCCTGGAGCTGATTGTTTTTAAACACGGGCAGGTAGCGGATCTTGCCATCGGTCATTAACTCCATACAATGTTCTACAGTATCATCCGGGTTTACATGAGGAAGATCGGAAGACATGATCTCGGATACTTTTGTATCGGTAGAATTTTTGCCCTTCAGGATAACCTTGCGGGAATAATCTCTTTCAGTTACAAGGCCGAGGTACTCTTTATTTTCCATAACGAGAACCGAACCAATATTATTATCGGCCATTACTTTTAATGCATTTAAAACTGTAGTATCGGGCGAAACTGAGATCGCATTGCCTCCCTTACGGGATAGGATATCCATAACATGGTTCATAGTAAAAATTTGCAGTAAAATACGAAAATAAAAGGCTTTTTCAAAAAAAATCAATTGAAATTTTATAACAGCTCCAAAAGTAGAACTTTAATTATTTTTACAGGCAAAGGCAGAGATATTTTCATGAATATTTCGCTGGAACTATTTGTTAATGAACACACTGCGGAAAATACGGTATGGGAAATATATGTCTTAAAATACAGCTAAACCGATTTATTTAATTAATTTTGCGCCAATCCTATCCGTACTTTAGAAAACCTGCTTTTTTAATTAATTTATTTTTAAATTTTAAATGTAGGTTCTTATGAAGAAAGTTTACACACCTGAAGTCGCAGACACCTTAGTCGCCATCGGAATTATAGCCGGTTTTTATGGCTTAATGGCAGCAATAGCCCTACTTTCGGGGTTATAGTTTTAAGGTAAATGTCTTATAACCTTCTCCCTGGTTCCTTTTAGAACTTTGAGGAAGGTTATTTTTTGCTTTACACCAGAGCATTCAATAATTTTTACCTTTTAAAGAAGTCTCAGGCTTCTTTTACAGCAAGTAATTCAACTTTTTCAATAACAGGGGGCGCAGATAACAAGTCGTCTGCATGCTCCATAAGTGCAGCAGCAATTTTTCCTTTTAAATGAGTTTCGCGACCTACTTCGTCATTAAATGTGTCAAAAATTCCAAAAGTCGAGGGCCCTAGACGTAATGCATACCATGAAATAGTATCCCTTTCTTCTTCAGCCAGTGGCAATGCACTCTTAAGAAATTCCTCCAGTGTTTCTTCTTTACCGGGTTTAGCTTCCAGGCGTGCTAATAATGCTAATTTTACCATAATATATAAGTTTAATATTTGAAGGGCG